>DAMABW010000014.1:0-19669 GCA_031999925.1 Massilia sp.
CAGGCGGTCGAGCGGACGCTCTTTCAACACGTGGCGCACCAGCACCAGCGTCTGCGGCGCATGCGTCACGTAACCGCTGTCGACCAGTGCGGTCTCCCCGCCCGTGAACAGGACGTTGTTGGCCGACAGCCAGCCGCGCTCGAACACCTGCATGCTGGCGGGCAGGCGCGGCGTCATTCAGCCGAAGTCCAGTTCCGACTCGCGACGGCGGATTTCCTTCCACACGGCGCGCTTGTAGTCGTCATCGGCCTTGCTCCAGGCGATGATCTCGTCGATGGTGCGCATGCAGCCCTGGCACAGGCCGGTCTCCTTGTCCATCTTGCACAGGCTGATGCAGGGCGACGGCACCGGCGTCTGCAGTTCGGGTTGCGACAGTGCACTCATGCCGACACGCCCGCGATCTTGCGCGTTACCCGCGCATTGAAGCGTTGCGGATCGATCACGCAGCGTTCATGCGTGCCTTCGCAGATGCGCTCGACATCGTCCCAGGCCTCGACCTTGAAGCGCACGCGCTGGCCCTCGACTTCGGTCACTTCGCCACGGATGGTGAGCGTCATGCCGGGCGGCGTCGGCGCCAGGTGCTGGAAATTCACCATGGTGCCCAGGCTCTGCTCGTTCGGCCAGTCGAGGTAAGGCAGCATGCCGTTTACGCAGGCGAGCTCCATCATGCCGACCATGTAGCCGGTGGCCAACACGTCGGGCATGTCGAGGCAAAAAGCGGTGTCGTGGTAGAGCGCGGGCACGGTGGCGCGCGGCGGTACCGTGTAGCGCCATTCGAAGCGCAGGCCGGGTTGCAATTCTGGACTCATGGCGGAAGAGATTACCCGATTCAATCGAATTGTGCTTGACCTTCGGATCGATGGGCGTAGACTTGCCATCCAACGACCATCCATACAGATGGTAAATGGATGGTTTTGATACATGCAGTGAAAGGCAGGTGTAAGGATGCGCAGCGACATTGTCAGCAATCATGAGCTGAAAAACGAGCCGAAACCGAAGATCGCGGATTCGGAAAAGATCACGATCAACCTGGGCATGATCGACCTGGGCCAGATCGATTTGCTGGTCAGTGAAGGTTTTTACAGCAACCGCACCGACCTGATCCGTACCGCGATCCGGAACCAGCTCAACACGCATGCCGACGTGGTCCGGCAAACGGTGGCGCGGCGCAGCCTGGTGCTGGGCATGCACCATTACTCGCGCGCCGACCTGGAAGCGGCGCAGGCGTCGGGTATCCGCCTGCAGATCCAGGTGCTGGGCATGGCGAGTATCGCCAGCGATGTACCGGTGGAACTGGCGCTGGCCACGATCGAATCGATTTCGGTACTTGGGGCACTCCACGCAAGCACGACTTTGAAAGCCGCACTGGCGGACCGCATCCGCTAGGCGCACGAAAGGAAGCCACAATGAAACTGAATAACAAACTGTTCGCGCAGATGCGCGCGGCCACCAAGAAAATGATGCGGCACCAGCCCGTCGACACGAACAAGGTCATCCAGGACGCCCTGAAGAACGCCTCGGCCATGACCCAGGCCGCCCAGGAGCAGATGCGCAACCTGTCGCAGCTGCAGCCCGGCGCCGGGTTGCCCGGCGCGGGCAAGACCGACATGCACGACATGCTGGCCGAACTGAGCCGGGGCCTCGGCGCCGGCGCCGCCGCCAACGAACCCGCCCCTGCCCTGCCCGGCAGCTTCAGCGAAGGCAGCTACACGAACGCGGCCGGCACCCGCAGCTACAAGCTGTACGTCCCGAGCAGCTATACCGGAGGGCCGGCGCCGCTGGTCGTGATGCTGCACGGCTGCACCCAGGACCCCGACGACTTCGCCCGCGGCACGCGCATGAACGTGCTGGCCGAGGAAACCGGCTGCCTGGTCGTGTACCCGGCGCAGTCGCGCCAGGCGAATCCTTCGCGCTGCTGGAACTGGTTCAACAACGTCGACCAGCAGCGCGGCCAGGGCGAGCCGTCGATCATCGCCGGCATTACGCGCCAGGTCATGCAGGAATACGCGGTCGATGCGGGGCAGGTGTATGTGGCCGGCCTGTCGGCGGGCGGCGCGATGGCCACCATCATGGGCACGCTGTATCCCGAGCTGTACGCGGCGATTGGCGTGCACTCGGGCCTGCCCTTCGCCTCTGCGCACGACCTGCCGTCGGCGCTGGCGGCGATGAAGGGCGACTTCCAGCGCCGCCACCAGGCCGGCAAGCCGATCCCGATCATCGTCTTCCACGGCGACCAGGACAAGACCGTGCACCCGGCGAACGGCGACCAATTGATGGTGCATGCGCGCGACAACACCGATGCCATGGCGGTCGAACCCGGCCACGTGCCCGATGGCCACGCGTTCACCCGCACCACGCACAAGCGCGCGGACGGCAAGGTGCATGCCGAGCACTGGGTGATCCATGGGGCCGGCCATGCATGGTCGGGCGGCAGCGCGCATGGCAGCTATACCGATGGCAAGGGGCCGGATGCGAGCCGGGAGATGTTGCGGTTCTTTGCGACGCAGCGGTGATGGGGTAGCTTTTGTAGGGTGGGCACTTGTGCCCACGCGGTGCCACTGGTGAAACTCGAAATGCACGCGCTTGCCATCGATTCTGGCTTATCGGCTTTCAAACGCCGTACCGCGTGGGCACAAGTGCCCACCCTACGACGGGCGCTGCTGCTCCGCGATATGCGCCTTCAAGCAAGCCGGGCACCAGCACGCCGTCTCGGCGGCCACGCCTGTGCCGCTCGCGGGCACAGCGGCCGTTGCCACGTTCGGCACCGGCACCACCAGCGGCAATTGCGTGCACCAGCACGGGCCGTCGCCGCCATCGACCATGGCGCAGCCGAAGGCGGCGCCGCAGCGGCTGCATGTACTCATCGCGCACCCTCGCGACAGGGTTCCTGTGTCATGTGTAATATCGTCCAAGCATTCATCGGCGGCCATCCCGGGTTGGTCCAGAACCTATCTCGGTAGGAGGGAGGAAGTGAATGACGATGCATGACGAGCGCGGGCAAGGCGCGAGGAGGCCGCATGGCTAGCCATGCAACGACGAGCAACGCAGCACCCGCTTGTCAGGCGCGTCAGAAACGACTCACTCCTATCGAGATAGGTTCTAACAATAAAATACAACAAGATCGCCATATAATGCCTGCAGGGGTGGGCGTGTTGCCTGTAAAATCTCCGCCACTTTTATTTCGGACTCTCCATGAACGCTCAGTTGACCAGCCTGAAGACCGAGGACCAATCGAGTGACCTGACTGCGGTCTCGCCGCAGATCAAGGCACAGATCCTGGCCGAGGCCCTTCCTTACATCCGTAATTTCCACGGCAAGACCATCGTCATCAAATACGGCGGCAACGCGATGACCGACGAGCGCCTGAAGCACGGCTTCGCGCGCGACGTGATCCTGCTGAAACTGGTGGGCATGAACCCGGTCGTGGTGCACGGCGGCGGTCCGCAGATCGACAACGCGCTGAAAAAGATCGGCAAGCAGGGCACCTTCGTGCAGGGCATGCGCATCACCGACGAAGAAACCATGGAAGTGGTCGAGTGGGTGCTGGGCGGCGAAGTCCAGCAGGACATCGTCATGCTGATCAACCACTACGGCGGCCAGGCGGTCGGCCTGACTGGCAAGGACGGCGGCCTGATTCGTGCACGCCGCATGGCCATGCCAGACAAGGAAAAACCAGGCGAGTTCCTCGACATCGGTTTCGTCGGCGAGATCGAAGCCATCAATCCGGCGGTCGTGAAAGCGCTGCAGGACGACGCCTTCATCCCGATCATTTCGCCGATCGGTTTCGGCCAGGACGGCCAGGCCTACAACATCAATGCCGACGTCGTCGCCGGCAAGATCGCGGAAATCCTGAAAGCCGAAAAGCTGATCATGATGACCAACATCGCCGGCGTGCAGGACAAGTCGGGCAACCTGGTCACCGATCTGTCGGCGCGCGAGATCGACGAGATGTTCGCGGACGGTACGATTTCGGGCGGCATGCTGCCGAAAATCTCGTCGGCGCTGGACGCCGCCAAGTCGGGCGTGAACACCGTGCACATCATCGATGGCCGCATCGAGCACTCTTTGTTGCTGGAAGTCTTGACCGAACAGGCTTTTGGCACTATGATCCGGTCGCACTAAGATTTTCGACGGCAGCAATTGTCGTTACGGCGGGTTCGCCCGCCGCAATCTTATCTACCAGCCCTTGTAGCTCAGTGGTAGAGCACTCCCTTGGTAAGGGAGAGGCCACGTGTTCAATCCACGTCAAGGGCACCACTCTCTTCGGCAGTACCCTCCCCCGGTTTTCAGTACACCCGCTCCACCTTCAACCCGCGTTCGCGCAGCAGCTCCGGCACGCCCCGTTTGCCCAGCAGGTGCAGCAGGCCGACCGCCGCCACCGCATTGTTCTCGCGCCTGACCATCGCCGCCACCTTGTCCGCCATCGGGCCGTTGCGCTCGTCCAGCAGCACCTCGCGCGTGAATTTCGCGATCAGGTCGGTGTCGGTCTCGATGCGTTGGGCGATGCGGTCCAGCGCGGCCTGGTCGGCACGCTCGTAGGCATCGAACAGTTCGCGCGATTCGCGCAGCTGCTGGCCCGAAGCCATGTGCTCCAGCGTTTCTTCCAGCAGCTTCCACTGCATCTCGAGCGGCAGACGGTCGAACAGCGCGGCCTGGTATTGCACCGATTCCAGCTCGGCGATCGGGATCTTGCCGCGCACCTGGCCAGCCAGGTGGGCATCCACGCCCAGCGCCGGATCGAAGCCGAGCTTGGCCAGGTCGGCAACGGCGAGCAGCGTGATCAGCATCCAGGGCTTGAGCGGCGCCACCGCGGCCGGGTCGACGCCCTGCCCTTTCAGCGCGGCTTCGATGCGCGCGCGGCGCTCGGGCGCCAGGCCCGCATAACCGGGGCTGCCCGGGGCGAACATGCCGTGTTGCTGGAAGACGGCCGCCACCGCCTGCGGATCGCGCATCGCATCGACTTCCAGCGCCAGCGTGGGCGCGGCCGCCAGCGCACCGCTGATGCGCGGCTCGAGCGGATAGTAATCGGGCTTGCCGGCATGGATGGTGCCGTACAGGTAAAGCGTGTGCTCCTTGTCGGTTACCTTGAACAGCGCACCGCGCTCGGCGGCCAGCGCCTGGAAGGCCATCAGGAACGAGCTGAGAAACAGGCTCAGGAACACCACTATAATCGGACGTCGCATTTTATTCTCCGTGTTGAAAATCTTGCCAAATACTAAGCTTTCTTCGCCCGTCTGGCTGTTTGATCTTGACAACACCCTGCATGACGCATCGCACGCCATCTTCCCGGCGATCAGCGCCAACATGAACCTGTACATCGCGCGCGTGCTGAACGACGGCGTCAACGAGGTCACGCAAGCCCAGATCGATGCCGCGCGCCTGGGCTACTGGAAGCGCTACGGCGCCACCCTGCTCGGCATGATGCGCCACCACGGCGTGCTGGCCGCCGACTTCCTGCGCGAGACCCACGACATCGGCGACCTGCGCGCGATGATGCGCGCCGAGACCGGCCTCGGGCGCCTGCTGCAGCGCCTGCCGGGCCGCAAGATCCTGCTCACGAATGCGCCGCGCGATTATTCGACCCAGGTGATGCGTCACCTGAACCTGGGCCGTCACTTCGCCCACCACATCGCCATCGAGCAGATGCACGTGCACCGCCAGTTGCGCCCCAAGCCGTCGAAGCTGATGCTGGCGCGGGTGCTGCGGCGCCACGGAGTGGCCGCGCGCGACTGCATCCTGGTCGAGGACACCCTGGCCAACCTGAAGACCGCCAAGCAGCTCGGCCTGCGTACCGTGTGGGTCACGGGCTACCTGCGCCATGCCGAGCGCAGCACGCTGGCAAATGCGCGGCCGCGGCGGTTGATTCGCCCCACGTACGTCGATGTCAAAGTAAAATCCGTGCGCAAGCTGCCGAAACAGCTGCACCGTCTACGCTAACCACTTTCACACGGAACCCATGGCAAGTACCAAGCCGGGCCAGCGCAAGCTGCAAATCCTCCAGGCCCTGGCCGCGATGCTCGAGCATCCGAAGGGCGAGAAGATCACCACCGCCGCCCTGGCGGCGCGCCTGTCCGTCTCGGAGGCGGCACTGTACCGGCACTTCGCCAGCAAGGCCCAGATGTTCGAGGGCCTGATCGACTTCATCGAGACCAGCGTGTTCGGCGTGATCAACCAGATCGTCGAGAACGAAGAGCGCGGCGTCGACCAGGCCCATGCGATCCTGCAGATGCTGCTGTCGTTCGCCGCCAACAATCCCGGCATGACGCGGGTGCTGATCGGCGACGCCCTGGTCAACGAGGACGAGCGCCTGCAGCTGCGCATGAACGCCTTCTACGACCGCGTCGAACTGGCCTGCAAGGGCGCCCTGCGCCTGGCCGTCACGCAGGGGCACGGTGTCGAGGCGGATGTGGCCGCACGCGCCAGCCTGCTGGTGAGCTACGTCACCGGGCGCTGGCACCGCTACGCCAAGAGCGGCTTCCGCCAGCATCCGTCGGAAAACACCGGCGTACAATTGTCGCTCCTGCTGGCAGCTTGAGCGTGCCATGAATTCCGCAGCAGTCTTTGCCTTGCTCGACGATGCGAGCCCGGACGGGCAGGCGCATGCCCAGTCGCGCCTGTACACCGGCCACACCGGCACCCTCACCTCCCATGATGCCGCCGGCTGGAACGCCCTGCTGGCGCAGATGGAAGCGGCGCTGGCGCGCGGCCAGTTCGCCGTGCCGGTGCTCAGCTACGAACTCGGCGCCCACCTGCTGGATATCCCCGCCAAGCCTTTGACGGACATGCCGCTGGCCCAGGTGCTGCTGTTCGAGCGCTGCGAACACATGACGGCGCAACAGGCCGCGAGCTGGGTCGCCACCCGCGCAATCGACACCGCACCGGCCGGCATCGCCGACGTGCGGGCGAACGTCGACGAAGCGCAGTTCGTCGATGCTATCAAACGCATCCGCGACTACATCGCCGCCGGCGACACCTACCAGGTGAACTACACCTACCGCCTGCGCTTCGATGCCTTCGGCTCGGTGTTCGCCTTGTACGAGCGCCTGCGCGCACGCCAGCCGGTGCCGTATGGCGCCCTGATTGGCCTGCCGGACGGCGGCGCCCTGCTCTCCTTCTCGCCCGAGCTGTTCGTGCGCCACACGGCCGGCACCCTGCTGGCGCGGCCGATGAAGGGCACCGCGCCGGCGTGCGGCGACCCGGAACTCGACGCCCGCCGCGCCGCCGACCTGGCGCTCGACACCAAGAACCGCGCCGAGAACCTGATGATCGTCGACCTGCTGCGCAACGACCTCGGACGCGTGGCGCAAACCGGGACCGTGGCGGTACCGAAGCTGTTCGAAGTCACGCGCTTCGGCGCCGTGCTGCAGATGACCTCCACGGTGCGCGCGCAGTTGCGGCCGGACGCGACGCTGGCGGAGATATTCGCCGCGCTCTACCCCTGCGGCTCGATCACCGGTGCGCCGAAGCGCCGCACCATGGAAATCATCGACGAACTCGAACCCGACCCGCGTGGCGTCTACACCGGCGCGATCGGCTGGTTCGATCCGCCGGCGGGTGGACAAGCGTTCGGCGACTTCTGCCTGTCGGTGCCGATCCGCACCCTGGCGCTGGGCGCCGGCGCAGGCCTGCGGCGCGGCGAACTCGGCGTCGGCGCCGGCATCGTCTACGACAGCGACCCGCAGGGCGAATACGCCGAGTGCCGGTTGAAAGCGCGCTTCCTGACCGGGTTAGGGAACACGTTCGAGATCTTCGAGACCATCAAGGCCTCGTGGACGGACGGCCCGCGCCACCTGGAAGAGCACCTGGCGCGCATTGCCGCTTCCTGCGCTTATTTCGGCCGCGCGTTCGACCTGGACGCCGCACGCGCCCTGGTGGTCGACGCTTGCCTGGCCCTGCCGCACGAAGGCGTGTTCCGCCTGCGCCTGGCGAGCGATGCCGACGGCAAGCTGGCCTTGAGCTCGGCCCCGCTGGCACCGCTGCACGAACCGGTGCGCGTGGTGCTGGCCGATAGCGCAGCGGATTCGAGCGACGTCTTCCTGCGCCACAAGACCTCGGTACGCGGGCGCTACGACGCGGCCTGGCGCGCAGCCGAAGCGCAAGGCGCCTTCGACGCCCTGTTCTTCAACGAGCGCGGGGAATTGACGGAAGGGGGACGCAGCAATGTGTTCGTGCGCATCGGCGGGCAGTGGATCACGCCGCCGCTGTCCTGCGGCCTGCTGCCGGGCGTGACGCGCGCCGTGATCCTGCAGGCGCCGGCCTGGCAAGCCAGGGAGGGCATCGTCACGCGCGCGATGCTGGAGGATGCGGAGGGCATCATGGTCTGCAATGCCCTGCGCGGTCCGATGCTGGCGGTGCTCGATGCACCTGCCAGCGTTTAAGGCTCAGAAGCGGTAGCCGACACCGACGCCGAACAGCACCGGATCCACTTTCACCTTGCTGGCGCGCGCGCCGCCCACATACACGTCGCTGCGGATCTGCACCTTTTTCACGTCGACGTTCAGCGACCAGTTGCGGTCCAGCCTGACGTCGAAGCCGGCCTGCAGCGCGCCGCCCCAGCTATCGTTTTCCAGGTCGCCGGCGCCATCGAGCAGGCGTACCTTCGAGATGCGGGTGTAGTTCACGCCCCCGCCCACGTAGGGGCTGAAGGTCTGGCCGGGCGCGAAGTGGTACTGCAGCGTGAGCGTCGGCGGCAGGTGCTTGAAACTGCCGATCTTCGCGCCGTCCAGGCTGACGTCGTGCTTTTGCGGATAGGTGAGAATGAGTTCGGCCGCGATGTTCGGGGTCAGGAAGTAGCTGACGTCGAGTTCGGGAATGGTCTTGCTCTCGACCCGGATCAGGTTGGCCGCGCCGACGCCGCCCACGGGGTCGGATTTGTTGGCGGTATCGATGTGCACCGCGCGTGCACGCACCAGCCAAGGAGATTCCTGCGCCATGACGGCGCCGCTTGCCAGAGCCAGGATGGCGGCCAGCAGTGTGATACGCGACTTCTTCATTTTTCTTACCTCATCGTGTTGTCGTTGTGCGATGAGGTAAGTCTATTGATGCGTCGCAACAAAATCGTTGATGCAAATCAAAAACGACAATGTTGTGGTTGCTTATGAAGCGAGCACACGGATAACGTGCGCTTGGACGATGACGTCAAAGTCGTAGGGTGGGCGCCCGTGCCCACGCGTGAAGTTTGCATGGTGTTGACGCAAAAAGAGGCCAACAATGTTCACATTTCACGCGTGGGCACGGAGTGCCCACCCTACGGATGTCACGCTATCGACTGCGGTGACGCAATCACCGCATCGATATCACAGCGCCGCTTCGATCTTGCTCACCAGCGCAGGATCTTCCGGCGCCACCTTGCTCGGGAAGTGCTCGATCACCTTCCCATCGCGCCCGATCAGGTACTTGGTGAAGTTCCACTTCGGTTCCTTGCCGGTCAGCTTGGCCAGGCTGGCGTGCAGCGGATTCGCGTTCGGCCCGCTGACCACGGTGCTGGCGAACATCGGGAATTTCACGCCATAGGTGTTGTAGCAAAGGTCGGCGATTTCCTTGGCGTTCGACGATTCCTGCTTGAAGTCGTTCGACGGGAAGCCCAGCACCACCAGGCCGCGCGCGCCGTATTTCGCGTTCAGCTTTTCCAGGCCTTCGTACTGCTTGGTGTAGCCGCAGTAGCTGGCGGTGTTCACCACCAGCACTACCTTGCCGGCGTACTGGCACAGGTCCTGGGGCGCTTCGTCCTGCAGGCGCTTGAAGTTCTGGTGCAGCAGGGCCGGGCAGGAGGCCGGGGCCGATGCGGCCGATGCGGCTGGCGCGGCGGCGCGTGCCGGCGCGGCCGGCGTCTGCGCCATGGCGGACAGGGAAGCGGCGGCCAGGCCGAGGAAGAGCGGGATGGATTTCAGCATGATGGGCTTAGGCGTTGAGCGAACGGTGTTCGATTTTCAGGCAGTGGTTCATCACCACGTCGAGGCCGGCGGCGCGCGCCAGATCGGCGGCGGCCTGGTTCTCGATGTCGAGCTGCATCCACAGGCAGCCGGCGCGGATCGCAATCGCGTCGCGCGCCAGCGGCGGAATGTCTTCGGACTTGCGGAAGCAGTCGACGATGTCGATGCGGGTGCCGTTGGCGGACAGCGCATCGGCGGCGGCCTGCAGGTCGGCATACACGCGCTCGCCCAGGATATCCTGGCCGTCGTAGGCCGGGTTCACGGGGACGATGCGGTAGCCCTGCTGCTGCAGGTAGTCGGCCACGCCGAAACTGGCGCGCTCGGGCTTGTTCGACAGGCCGACGACGGCGATCGTCTTGCTGTCCTTGAGGATCTGGGCAATGGTTCTCATGGGGTTGGTATGGTAGCGGTATCGCCCTTAGCTTAACAGGAAAGCATCGCCCGCTGCGAGCACGCTTGCATGGGGGATGACCAAGCGCGCAAGCCTGTGGAAAGATGGCGTGTTTTCCACAGCGAGCCCATCCATGACCCTCCGCCGCCACGCCCAACGCACCCTCGCCGCCGCTGCCATCGCCCTGGCCTGCGCCAGCTGCGCCGTGAAACCGCCCGCCCCCGCCGCACCGCAGATCGTCCCGGTGGCGCAATGGGGCGGCACCCCGGCCGACGCCAGCCGCGCGCGCCGGCACAGCATCACCCACATCACCCTGCACCACCAGGGCGAGACCTTCAAGCCCGGCACAGACGTGCACCAGTACCTGCGCAATTTGCAGACCTGGTCGCGCAACACCAAGGGCTGGCTCGACATCCCCTATCACTACGTGATCGACCTCGAAGGTCGCACCTACGCCGCGCGCGACATCGCCTTTGCCGGCGACACCAACACCGAGTACGACCCCAAGGGCCACGCCCTGATCGAAGTGGTCGGCAACTTCGAGGAGGTCGAGCCGAACCAGGCCCAGCTCGACGCCGTGGTGGCGCTGATGGCGACCCTCGCCGCGACGTACCAGGTCCCGGTCGAGAACATCGCCAGCCACCGCGACCACTCCGACAAGACCGTCTGCCCCGGCGCCAATTTGTACCGCTATGTCCAGAGCGGCTACTTCCGCGAGCAGGTGGCGGCGAAGCTGGCCGCCCGCTGATCCCGCATCAAAGGCGCGGCGCCCTGGTCTGCCGGCCGTTCTGGTGCAGCACCAGGTAGCTGGAATCAAGCCCGTCGAAACGCACCTCGGCCTCGATCGCACGCGCGAAGAACACGGTGTCGCTGGCCGCGAAAATCTCGAGCTTGCCCTGGCCGGTGGCCTGGGCATAGTAACGGTCGCCCTCGCGCGTGAGCTCCAGGATGAAGCCCGGCGCCAGTTGATAGCGGCCGGCGCGCTTGTCGTAGGCCTCGTTGGCGATCTTGATGGCGCTGCGTTCGGCCGGCACGTCGCCGATGCGCGGCTGCTTCAGCTCCTTGCCGTCGGCGTACTGGTTCACGCCGACCGCCTTGCCCTTGCCGTCCACGGCGAATTCGAAATAATCGTACGCGTCCGGCAGATAGAAGCCGTTCTGCGAAAAGGCTTTCATGCGCATCGGCGGGCGGCCGCTGCGCTGCATGACCAGCACCTCGCCCTCGCGGCGGAAGCTGCGCGTGACACCCTTCTCCACTTCATAGACGCCGACGTAGCGGTCGAGCGTCGCCGCGTCGAGCGTGATCTCCTTGAATTCGCGGAAGGGCTTGCCCATCGCAAGCGCCGCGGCCTTGCTGGCCACCACACCCGGATTGGCCAGCCCGCCGTCGGTGTTGCTCAGCACCGCGACGAACACCTTCTGCTCGGGCAGGCGCAGCGCGTAAGTGGAAAAGCCGTTGATGCCGCCGCCGTGCGATACCGCCGGCACGCCCTGCAGCGTGCCCACCTGCCAGCCGTAGCCATAGCCGGTCGACTTGCCGTCGGCCAGCGTATAGGGCGTAAAGGCGCGCTGCCAGCTGGCCGGTTTCAACAGCTTGCCCTGGCTGACCGCGGCATCCCAGCGCGCCAGGTCGTCGACCGTGGAGACCAGCGAACCGGCCGCATACGGCTGGGTCATGCTCAGGGGCGCGCTGTGCTCGTAGCCTTGCGTTCCCTGCGTGTGGCCTGCCGCATGCGGCGTCTTGCTGCGCTCGAAGCCTTCGTACGCCGTGTCCTTCATCCCCAGCGGAACGAAGATGCGCTGTTCGACGAACTTCGCATACGGCATGCCCGACACTTTTTCGATGATGGCGCCAAGCAGGAAGTAGCCGGAATTGTTGTAGCGGTAGGCCGTGCCGGGTTCGAAATCGAGCGGGTCGTTCTTGAAGGAGTCGATCATCTGCGCCACCGTCACGTCGCGCCCCATGGTCAGCGGATAGTCGGCGCGGCTGGTGTAGCTGGCGATGCCCGAGGTATGGGTCAGCAGGTGCTCGACCGTGATCTTCTTGCCGCGGGTCGGATAGTCGGGAAAGAAGCGGGTGATGTCGTCGGTGAGCGCCAGCTTGCCCTCTTCCGCCAGCATCAGGATGCTCACCGCCGTGAACTGCTTCGTGATCGAGCCGAGGCGCAGCACCATGCCGGCGTCCATCGGCTTCATGCCGGCCGTGTCGGCAACGCCGTAGGCCTTGCGCAGCATGGTCTTGCCGTCCTTGACCACGATGACAGTGGCACCCGGTTCGCCGGGCTTGTAGTTGGCGCCGACAGTGGCATCGAGGCGCGCTTCCAGGGACTGCGCGGCCTGGGTGGCACCGGCCGCTTCCTGTGCATGAACGGCAGGGGCGCCCAGCAGGACGAGGACGGCGACGCAAACGGCGGACAGCTTCGGCATGGCAGGGCACCTTTCAAAAAAAGTAAGAGTGCGGAAACTCTAACCCAGCCTTGGACGCCTGTGTTTACCGATGCGACGGACTGCGGATTTTGGCGACGGATGCGGGAATTCGTCGCCTGAAGGTGTGGTGACGATGAAAAAAGCCCGGTCTACGAACCGGGCCTGGTCTCCTGCAGCGCCGGCCGGAAGCCGCTTGTCAAAAGTAATGCTGGACCTGGAACCAGGCGCGCGTGCGCGCGCTGCTGCCGTCGACATCGCGGCCGTTCGCGTTCAGGCCTGGGTTGCTGCCGATCTTGCGCGCCACCGTGAACTGGGCCACGGTGCCGGCCCATGGACGCCAGCTCAGGGCCAGGCCGGCGCCCTTCAGCGCATAGCTGTTACGGGCGCCGGGCGCCAGTGCGGCCGGATACACGTCGTGGTTCAGCGTGACGTGGCCATAGTCGGCAAAGGCGCCGATGCCGGCGTTCACCGCTGCCAGTTCGAGATGGGCTTCGAGCGTGGCCACGTGTCCCTCGTCGCCGCTGGCTTCGCCGGCGGCATAGGCGCGCACGCGGCCCGGACCGCCGAGCGAGATCTTCTCGCCCGACTCCAGGTTGCTGGTGGCGAACTGGCCGCTGACGCTCGCCAGCAGGCTCACCGGGCCGGCCAGGCGCTGCTGGCGGCTGAGCAGGTAGTTGGTGCGCAGGAAGCGGCCGGCGCTGCGCTCCGACACCGCATCGGCCGCCGCGTTGGCGGCATTGCCCGACAGGTCGAGGTGGCCCGGCGTGAGGTCGATCGAGGCGCTGGTATAGCCGCCGCCGTTCCAGTTGTCCTGGGCGCCGAACACCAGGCCCACCGGCACCGTGCGCACCAGCTTGTCGCTCAACTGCGCGCCGCTGGCGCTGTTGACGTAGCGTTTGTCTTCATAGGCGACGCGCAGCTGCAGGCTGGCGCGGCGCGTGCGCAGCAGCGGATGGGTCAGCAGCACCTGGCCGACCTTTGCCGTGCCGCGCGCATCGAGCGCCTCGAATTCCTCGCCCAGGCGGTAGCGCAGGCCGGCGTACGACAACCCCAGGCGCGTACCGCTCGCACCGACCGGCATCACGTAGCCGGCGCGCGCATACTTGAAATCGGAACCGGTGCTCGACACCAGCAATGCAAGCTGGTCGCCGATGCCGCTCGGGTCGTTGAGGTTGATGCCGGCGGTGACGCGGCGCCGTCCGGTGTAGCGGTTCGAGGAGTTGTCCAGGCCGATGTTGGCATCGATCAGCGAACCTTCGCTCAGGTCGACCGCGACCGCGGTTTCGCCCAGCGCCGCGCCCGGACTGAGTTCGGCGCGGGCGCGCACGCCGGGCAAGTCCTGGGTCAGCAGCAGCGCGCGTTCCAGGCTGTCTTCCTGCACCGGCTGGCCGGGCCGCACCAGCGCGTCGAGGTAGCGGCGCGCACGCGCCGTACCCAGGCGCACGCTGGCATCCGGACGCAGTTCGATCTGCGAGACCCGCCCTTCCAGCATCTGGATCGTCACCTGGCCGCTGCTCAGGTCCTGGGCCGGCAGCGTGGCCGACGCCAGGAAGTAGCCCTGGCCGCGGTAATGGTTCGAGACGACGGCCGCTGCCGCCGACAGTTCGGCAAAGCTCAGTTCGCGCCCGGTGTACGGCTGGAGCAGCGCCTGCAGTTCCGCTTCCGGCACCGCGCCGACGCCTTTCAGGACGAAACCGCGCACCAGCACGCGCCCGCCGCCGCCCAGGGTGACGCCGTGCGCCGGCGCGCTGTCCGGCAGCACTTTCGGCGCCGGGCCGGGCGGCGCGATCAGCGCCGGCGGCCGGTTCGATTCGAGGATGCGGCCGGCATCCGGCACAGGGGTCTGCGGCGGCGTGGCCTGGGCGCAGGCCAGGGCCGGCAGCAGGAGAGCGGCCAGCGCCAGCGGACGCAAGGCGTAATGGTGGACGCGGGAAGAAGGACAGAATCGCACGAGGGTCGCTCCGGTATCGAATGGGGTCATGGTGTTCATTGCGTGGTGCGCACGCCGCCGTTACGGGTCAGCACTTCGGTGCCGCCGGACAGGGTGACCACCGTGGCGTCGGCCCGCGGGATGCCGGCCGGCGCCGGCGTGCCCGGCGTGCCCGCGGCTTCGACGCGCGGTAGTTCGCGCTGCTCCTGCTTGGCCAGGCTGGCGCTGCCCGTCACCTCCACCGGCAGCACCGGTGCGATCGTCGAGCGGATCGCGTGGATCAGTTCCGGCGCCGCGCCGGTCACGTCCAGCACGCCGTCGAGATAGGCCAGCCGGTAGTTCTGCAGGGTGGCCGGCGAACGCACCGTGATCGCATAGCTGCCCGGCGCCGATTGCGGGTTGGCCTCGGTGGCGGTGACGAAGCGCGGCAGGATTGCCGCCGTATCGCCCGCCATCAGGCCGCTGACGCTGTAGCCGAAGACCGGGTTCGGCATGCCCGCCGCGCGCTTGGCGTCGTTTGCCTTGACGGTCAGGGTGGCCTGGGTCACCACGCCGTCGCTTGCGCTGGCTTCCCTGGCGAGCGCATAGTTCGCGGCCAGGCCGTTCGCGCCATCGGCAAGCGCATAGCCGCTGGCCGTTACCGTCTTGCCGCTGCCGGCGTTGCGGTTGTCGAACTGGCCGGCTGCCGGGCCGCTCAGCTGCAGGCTTTCGCCAGCCACCAGGCCGTCCAGGGTACCGATGCTGGCCAGGCTGGCCGCCGTGGTGCCGTCGTAGACCTTGGCGTTGGCGTGCATGCCGACGACGCTCAAGGCTTTCGGTGTGATGCTGGCGGCGCCGCTGACGGAACCCGGCAACAGGTAGTTCGACAGCAGCGTGCCGTCGGCCGCGCTTACGGCGCCGGACGGCAGCAGCGCCTGCACGCCCTGCGCCTGGAATACGTTGGCGCTGTCGAAACGGGCATCCAGCGCGGCCACGAGCGCGCCCTCGCCCGCCACGAAGCCGCCCAGGACCGCCTGGCCGGCGTTCAACCGGATGGCGGTGCTGCCGTCGTAGACCTTGGAAACGGCGCCGTCCAGGCGTGCCACCAGGGACTTCGGCGTGATCGCCGCGCTGGTGTGCAGCGTGCTGGCGGCCAGTGCGTAATTGCCGGCATCCTGGCCCGACAGCGACAATCCGCTCACGGCAACGGCCTTGGCGTTGCCGACGTTCTTGTCGGCGAAGCCGGCATCGCGCGCGATGGCAAACCGGTCGCCGGCCAGGCGGTCGTCGTCCAGCACGACGCTGGCAAGCACACTGCCGTCGTAGACCTTGTCGACGCCGCTGGCGTTCACGTGCAGTGTGCGCCGCGCGATGTCGGCGCTGGCGCCGGTGCTGCTCGAGGCCAGCACGTAGTTATGGGCGTCCTGGCCGCCCAGCGCGATGCCGTCCACCACGATCGCCTTGCCGCTGCCGGCGTTCTTGTCGAGGAAGGCGGCATCGCCCCGGCTGACGCTCAAGCGGTCGCCGCCGATGCGGTCGTCGCCCAGCGTCACCTCGGCCACGGTGTTGCCGTCATAGACCTTGCCGATGCCGGTGGCGCTGACGTGCAGGGTGCGCGGCGTGATCGAGGCGGTGGTCGAGCCGACCATCGCGTTCAGCGTGTAGTTGGCGGCGTCCTGGCCCGACAGGTTCAGGCCTGACACGGTCACCAGCTTGGCGTTGCCGACGTCCTTGTCGCCGAAGCTGGCGTCAAGGGCGTCCAGCGTCAGCAGGTCGCCGGCCACGCGGTCGTCGCTCAGGCCGAAGCGGGCACTGGTCGTGCCGTCGTAGACCTTGTCGAGCGCGCTGGCGCTGGCATTCAGGGTGCGCTTGCCGATGTTGGCGCTGGCGCCGGTCGTGGTCGAGGCCAGCGTGTAGTTGGCGGCGTCCACGCCTTCCAGCGCCAGGCCGCCGACGCTGATCGCCTTGCCGTCGCCGGCGTGCTTGTTGGCGAAGCCGGCAGTGGCGGCGCTCAGCGCCAGCATGTCGCCGGCCACGCGGTCGTCGCCCAGCACCACGGTCGCATTCGCAGTGCCATCGTAGGTCTTGTTCAGGCCGATGGCGGTGGCGCTCAGGACGCGGCGGTCGATGTTGGCCGTGGCCGTGCCGCCATTGGCGGCCAGCGTGTAGTTGGCGGCATCCAGGCCGCCGACCGCGATGCCGCTCACCGTCACCGTCTTGCCGTTGGCTGCCAGCTTGTCGCCGAAGCTGGCAGCGGCGCTGTAGTCGAGCAGGTCGCCGGCCACGCGGTCGTCGCTGAAAGTGACCGTCGCACTGACGTTACCGTCGTAGGTCTTGTTCACGCCGAGCGCCGTGGCGTTCAGCACGCGCTTGTCAATATTGGCATTGGTGCCGGCGGTGGTGGCGGCCAGCGTGTAGTTGGCCGCATCGTCGCCGCCAAGCGCGAGGCCGGTCACCGCGATCGCCTTGTTGGTGCCGGCCGTCTTGTCGGCGAAGCTGGCAGTATCCGCCGTTACCGCCAGGATGTCGCCGCTCACGCGGTCGTCGCCCAGCACCACGTTCGCCGCGGCGCTGCCGTCGTAGGTCTTGTCCAGGCCGGTGGCGCCGACGTTCAGCACGCGTTTGGCGATGTTGGCCGTGGTGGTGGCGCTGTTCGAGGCCAGCGTGTAGTTGGCGGCATCGTCGCCGCCGATCGCCAGGCCGCTGACGGTGACCGTCTTGCCGTCGCCCGCATCCTTGGTGGCGAAGCCGGCGCCGCCATGGCTCAGCGACAGCAGGTCGCCGGCCACCCGGTCGTCGCTCAGGGCCACGTTGGCCGCGGTCGTGCCGTCGTAGGTCTTGTTGCCGCCACCGGCGCTCACGCTCAGGACGCGCCTGGCGATGTCGGCGCTGGTGCTGGCGTCAGTCGCGGCCAGCGTGTAGTTGGCGCCATCCAGGCCGCCGAGGGCGATGCCGGTCACCGTCACCGTCTTGCCGTCCGCCGCCGTCTTGTCGGCGAAGCTGGCGACCGCGCTGTAGTCGAGCAGGTCGCCGGCCACGCGGTCGTCGCTGAAGGTGACGCTCGCATTCGCGTTGCCGTCGTAGGTCTTGTCCAAGGCGGTGGCGCTGGCGTTCAGCACGCGCTTGTCGATATTGGCGATGGTACTGGCGCTGCTCGACGCCAGCGTGTAGTTGGCGGCATCCGCGCCGCTGAGCCCCAGGCCCGTCACGGTAACGGTCTTGCCGTTGGCCGCCGTCTTGTCGCTGAAACGCGCCGTGCCGCTCACCGCCAGGCTGTCGCCGCCGATGCGGTCGTCGCCATACGTCACGCTGGCGATGTTGTTGCCGTCGTAGGTCTTGTTGATGCCGCCGACGGTGGCGTTCAGCACGCGCGGGTTGACGGTGAGGTTGGCGCCCGTGAAGTCGATCGCGTAGCCCAGGCTGGTGCCCAGGGTGCCGGCGTTGATCGCGTAGGTACCGACATGTTTGGTGAAACCGGTGACGCCGAGCGCGCCGGTCAGCACCAGGCCGGTGTCGCCGTCGATGAAGCCGAGCGGGGTATAGCCGAGCGCCGGCAGCGCGGTGCCGCCGTCGTAGGTCTTGCTGGCCGAGGCCGCGTTGATGGTCAGGGTCGGGGTGACCGAGTACAGGAACCAGTTGCCGCTGGCGGCATAGGCCGGCGCCGAACCCGTGTAGCTCTGTGCGTAGTGCTTGTCGTAGCCGCTCAGGCCCTCCAGGGTGGCGCCCGGGTTGTTCGAATACACCAGGTAGCGGCCGGCGCCCGGGTTGATGCCGGCGGCGCCGGCGTTGTTGGTGAAGCTGCCGTTGATGGCGGCGACTTCGACCAGGCCGTTGCCGGTGCCGGCAATGTTGCCGGCGGCGCCGATGACCACGTTGCTGTTCGCGCTCGTGCCGAGGTTTTTGATGCCGACGCTGCCGGCCTGCAGGCTGCCGCCGAGCGTGATCGCGCCGCTGCCGCTGTTGGTCTTGCCGGCGCCGTTCGCGAGCAGGATGCCGACATGGCCGCTGCCGGCGTTGATGCTGGTGCCGGCGGCGGTGGTGATGACGGCATTGCCGGCGTCGCGGTAGGCATCGACCACGCCGTTGGCGGCGGTTTCGTTGGCCACCAGGGTCAGGTTGGCGTTGCCGGTGGTGATGCTGGCATTCAGGACGATGCTGCGTCCGGCCTGCAGCGTCAGCGCACCGTTGCCGCTGCCGTCGCCGACCACGAGGTGGTTGCCGGCGGCCAGGGTGATGTCGTTGTTCGCCTGCAGGGTGATCGCCGTGCCGTTGTCGAGCGCGGCGGCAAGGGTGGCGGCATCGACCGTCACGCTGCTGGCGGCGCTGCCGCCGAAGCCAAGGCTGCCGGCCGCGCCGGCGTCCAGGGAAAACGCGCGCACGGTGCCCGAGTCGGCCAGGGCGCCGCCGCTGCCTTCGCTGTAGGGCGAACCGACGACCAGGCGGTCGCCGGCGCCGCTCAGGGCCAGCGCATAGCCGAAGGCTTCGCTCGGCTGCAGGGTGACGTTGAGGTTGGCGCCGCCGCTCTGGCCGGCGCCGAGCACGGCGCCGACTGTCGGCGCGCTGAAGGCGTTGTCGGCGAAGTCGACGATGCGCACCTTGCCCGAACCGTCGTCGGTCGCGCCGATCGCCAGGCGCGTGCCGGCGCTGTTGAAGGCGACGCTGGAGCCGAAGAAGTCGCCCGCGCCCAGTCCCGGATCGAGGTTCTTGCCGCCGGAGGCGCCGGAAGCGAAAGTCGCGCTGTGCGCGGTGGCGCCGTAGGCATTGCTGAACAGGTAGACGGCGCCGCGCGCATTGTCGACGCCGATGGCGCCCACGGCCAGGCGGTCGCCGCCGCTGTCGAAAGCGAGGGCGGTACCGAACATGCCATCCGCCGGCAGGTTCATGTGCACGCCATAGCCGGCGCCGATCGCCTTGACGAAGCCAGGAGTGGCGCCGGCGTTGTTGAACAGGTAGACCGCACCGCAGTTGACACAATTGTTGGCCGCGCCGGTGTCATACAGGGAGCCAGCGG
>DAMABW010000014.1:19679-26412 GCA_031999925.1 Massilia sp.
CGGCAAGGCGGTCGCCGGTGGCATTCAGCGCCACCGCGGCGCCGAAGAAAATGGCGTTGTCCAGGTTCGGGGTTCCGAAACCCAGGCCCAGGCTGCTGGTCACGGCCGGCGCCGCGAACTGGCCGTCGGCGAAGTTGACCAGGTAGACCGCGCCGGCCGCGCCGTCGCGTCCCGGCGCGCCCACCGCCAGGCGGGTGGCATTCGCGTTCAGGGCGACGGCGCCACCGAACTGTTCGCCGGTTTGCAGGCTGACGTTCAAATTCTTGCCGCCGCTGTAGCCGGAACCGATGGTCCCTTGCAGGGTCGCGTTTGAAAAATTGCCGTCGCTGAAGCTGTACAGGCGCACCGCGCCCAGGTTGTCGCCCGCGCCATTGAAGCCGCGGTCGCCCGGCGCGCCCACCGCCAGGCGGTCGCCGGCCGCGTTCAGGGCCACGGCCGCGCCGTACATGGCGCCTTCGGTCAGGGGCACGCCAAGGTCCTTGCCGCCGCTGTAGCCGTTGCCCAGGATCGCCTGGTAGGTCCAGCTGGCGCCGCCGGCCGTGCCGATGGTGATGTTCTTCGGGTCGAGCAGCAACTGGCCGCCCCGGCCCAGCGCGATGCGCTCCAGGCCGACGTGGCGCAGCGTCTCCTTCGACGAGATCTCGACCGTGCCGGCCGCGCCCGCACCGCGCGCATCGACGCTGCCCAGCATCGTGGTTTGCCGGTCGGACCACACCACGGCGGTGCCGCCCTGCCCGTTGTAGCCGCTGGCGCCGACCTCGATGGCGGTGCCGTCGTTGACGAAGGTGCTGCCGGCATTCAGGATCGGCGCGGCCTGGCCCCAGCGCGTGGCGAAGCGCGCCAAATCGGGCGCGTCCGCGCGCAGCGCCCCGCCCTGGAAGGCGCCGCCCACGCGCACCAGGCCGCCCTGGGTGTTGCCGCTGGCGTCGAGCTGGGCGCCGAGCAGGAGCACGTCGTTGCCGGAGACATCGATGCGGCCGCCGGCGCCCCGCGTCGAGCGCGCGCTGTAGCGGGCCGAGGACAAGACGCCCGCATCGCCCTGCACCGCGATGCTGCCGCCTTGCGTGGCGCCGCCGGCATCGGCCGACGCGCTGCTGCTTTCCACCACTGTACCCGCGCTGCGGTAGGCGATCGTGCCGCCCGCATCCGCGCGGCCAGTTGCGCTGGTGGCGGCCGCCGCCGACAGGGTGCTGTCCGCCTGCACGCCCACGCTGCCACCTTGCAGGCCGCCCGCGTCGATGGCGCCGTCGAGCGCGACGAAGCGGCCCGCGACCGCGACCGCGCCGCCCTTGCCTGCGCTGCTGGACGCATCCAGGGCGCCGGCATGGACTTCGCCGTCGCCGACCAGGCGGATGCTGCCGCCATCCGCCACCAGGCCGCGCGCCTGCACGATGCCGGTGTTGTTGACGGTGGCGCGCGCCAGCGCATCGGCGCCTTGCGCGCTGAATTCCACGCGGCCGCCGTCGGCCTGTACTAGGCCGCTGTTCTCCAGCAGGGCCGCCACCGCGCCGCGCTCCACGCGCAGCGTGACCAGGCCATCGCCGCGCAGGTCGATGCCGATCCGCTCGCCGGCACCAAAAGCCACGCTGCCCTGCGGCGCCGCGATGCTGCCGGCGTTGTGCACGCTCGGTCCCAGCAGGGCCACATAGCCGCCGTTGGTGGTGCGGATCGCGCCGTCGTTGCGCACCGCGCCCGCCTTGGACGCAGCGCTGAAGGTGTAGCGGCCGGCCAGGAAGTCCTCGTCCGGCAGCGCCAGGCTGGAGGCGACCAGGCCGCCGACGTCAACGCGCGCGCCCGCGCCGAACAGCACGCCGTTCCCGTTCACCAGGAAGACCTTGCCGTTCGCGCTCAGTTGGCCGTAGATGCGCGAAGGATCGTTGCCGAGCACCCGGTTCAGCGCCACGGATTGCGCGCCCGGCTGCACGAAGCGCACGCCGGCGTTCGCGCCGATATCGAAGCTCTGCCAGTTCAGGATCGCCTTGTCGCTGCCCTGGTTCACCGTCATCCGGTTCGCGGTGCTGCTCACGCTGGCTTGGCCGGCCACCACCTGCGGACCGGTCGGCAGGGCATGCGGCGCCGGGGCGACCGGCAGGAGCCGCGGCATGGGTGCGGCGATACCAGCCGGCCCCGGCGGCGCGGCCAGTGCGGCGCCGGACAGGGCAGTACCGGCCAGCAGGACCGCCAGCTTGCGCGACGCGCTCTTGCCGCGGCCGCGCGTCCCTTCCGCCACCGCGACCCAGCAGGCGTGGACGTGGCTCCAGACGAGCCGGTAGTAACGGTTGATCGAAGCATGTTTATGCATGGCGAAGTCCGTGGAATGGGAGACGGTGAATGGTTAGTCGGCCAGGCGCAGCAGGCTGAAGTCCGACCGGTAGAGACGCATGCCGCCGCTGCGGCCGGCCGGGGCCAGGAACAGCGCGAAGCGGCCCAGGGCCGGATGGTCGAGCGCATAGGTGTCGCCGGCCACCGCGGGCTGCAGCGGCGCCTGGAACACCAGCGAGAACTGCTCGAGGCGCGGGTCGGCGCGCTGCTTCGCGGGCAGGTCCAGGCTGGCCAGGGTGAGGGACAGCACGCCGGCTTGCGGATGCTGCAGCCAGAAGGCCTGGCCGACCAGACGTTCGGTGCTGGCGCGGCTCCAGGCGAATGGGTTGTCGTTCGCACTGTCGCTCACGCGCTCTTTGATGCCCTCGTCCGCCCATGCGGCGCCGGTATGCAGACCCGCCAGTGCCAGCGCGCCGCCGGCGCATTTCAGGATGCCGCGTCGTTGCATATCGTGTCCTGGAAGGTAAAGGCCGCAGCCTGTGCGCGCCATGCCATGCGCAGGTAGGGACCGTGCGTGCCGGTCTGGATGAAGCCGAGGCGGCGGTACAGCGTACGCGCCGGGTTGTCCTCCTCCACATGGAGGGTGACGCACTGGCCCCGGGTGCCCGCCTCGCGCAGCAGGCCGCCCAGCAGACTGCGGCCGATGCCCTGGCCGCGCCAGGCGTCGAGCAGCGCGATGTCGATGACGCGGATCTCGCCGGGCTCGCGCGCCACGTACAGGCGTCCAGTCGCTACACCGCCGTACTCGACGATGTCGTGGCGCGCCTGCGGATAGTGCAGCCGGTAGTGGCGCTGCTGGGCATCGAACTGCATGCGCAGGAAAGCGTCGGCCGTTGCCGCATCCCAGCCGGCCAGCGCGATCTCGGCCGCGCGGCAGGAGGCGTACACGCGGCGCAGGAAATCCTCGTCGCCGTCGCGCACCGGGCGCAGGTGCAGGTCGGCCTTCATCAGGAACGCGGCGGCCAGATGCCCTGCAAGGCGATACAGAAGGTCAGCGCCAGGTAGGGTTGCTGGTTGTTGTGCGGCGCGTTCCCGCCGGTCGGCGTCAGCGCCTGCGGCAGCGCCGGGACATCGCCCCCGCTGGCATACACCTGGGCGGTGGTGGTGCGGCCGAAGCCGCAGGACGGCCCCGGTGCGGCCAGGGTGGCGGCACTGCCCGAGTGCATCAGCTGGTGGCTGTGGGCCGGCATTTCGGCCTGCTGCAGGGTGACCGTGGCGCTGCCGCCCTGCTCGCCCAGCACATGCGGACTCAGGCCGGGACCGGCGCCGGGCGCCATCGGCATGCGTCCCTGCAGGTTCGGCAGCGCGAAGGTGCTGCGGCCATCGCCACCGTAGGTCACGCCCAGCAACGCGAACAGGGCCGAGTTCTGCGCAATCGGCATCAGCTGGCCATTGCAGGCCGCCCAGCCGTAAGGCGGGAAATCGGTCGCCATGATGCGGATTTCCGCGAGAAATGGATCGCTCATTGCATCGTCTCCTTAGCTCTGCATCGGATACAGGCCGAACAGCGACATGATGAAATTGACGCACAGGTAGGGCGCCATGTTGGTGTGCGGCAGACCGGCGCCGGCCGCACCGATGACGTTGGCGCTCATCGGTCCCGGCGTCCCCATCAGGCCATAGACGTTGGCGCCGGCGGTGTTTCCGGGCACGCCGTTGGCGGCCGTGAAGTCGTTGGTGGCCGGGTCGTTCGAGGCGGCCGGCGCATGACTGTGCGCCGCCAGCTGGTTCTGGCTCAGCGTGACGCTTTCGACGCCGCCCTGCTGGGCCAGCGTGCGCGCGCTCAGACCGGCGCCGGCGCCGGCGCCGGCATGCAGGGGCACGCGGCCGCGCAGGTCGGGCACGGCGAAGTTGGTCTGGCCGTCGCCGCCATAGGTGTTGCCGATCAGGTTGTACAGGGTGTCGTTCTCGTCGATCGACAGCAGCGCGCCGTCGCAGAACACCCAGCCGATGGGCGGGTAGTTACCCGCGAACATGCGGATTTCGCCAACGTAGGGATCGGACATGGTTCGTCTCCGTTTTAGTTACGCGATGGGAAAATGCCGATCAGGGCAATGGCGAAGTTCAGCGCCAGGAAGGGCTGCATGTTCTCGTGCGGCTGGGAGGCGCCGGCCTGGCTGACGCTGTTCGGGTTCAGCGTGGTCAAATTGGCCGGCCCGGCATACACGTCGCGCCCGGCGCGGCCCTTCTTGCCGACCAGGGCGTTGGCCGGCGAGGTATTCGTCGCCAGCGCCGTGCTGCCTTCCAGGCTATGGGTATGCAGCGGCAGCTCGCTGCTGCTCAGGACATGGGTTTCCGCCCCGCCGACCTGCCCGGGCGCCGCACCATTGGTCACGTGCAGCGGCACGCGGCCGCGCAGGTCGGGCAGTTTGAAGGTCGTGACGCCGTCGCCGCCGAAGCGCGTGCCCAATAGCGCGAACAGGGCCTGGTTCTGCTGGATCGGCAGGCTCTGGCCATTACACAGTGCCCAATTCTTGGGCGCATAGTTAAACGACATCATGCGGATTTCTCCGATGTAGCACTCGGACATGGTCATTCCTCGTTGGATGCGCGGACCGGCGGCAAACCGGGCCGGCCTTAGTTGAAAATGGCCTGGTAGTGCACGCCGTCCGCCTCGCGGCCGACCGGCACCAGGAACAGCGACAGCAATCCCATGGCGGGATGCGCGAGCGTGTGGGTTGCCTGCTCGAGCAAGGCGTGCGCAGGGCCGCGGAAGATCAGGGAAAAGGACGAGGCGCCGGGCGCCTGGCCCGGGAGGGACTCGGCTTCGGCCAGCGTCAGTGCAAGGCCGTCGCTGCCATTCAACGTGAACGCCGAACCGAGATGGGCCGAGAAGCCGGCCAGGGTGAACGCGGAAATCAAGATCGACATGGCTGCCTTTGATTTATATCGTTATGCGTTCGATTCTACGGGGTCACTTCCTCTGGGAAATCGATATTGATCTGCGTCAATATGCCAATTTGCTGGCGTACAACACCGCACTGGCGCGGCTGCCTGCCCGGTTTCGGCGATGCGGCATGGGCGACGCCATAAAAAAAAGGCAGAGCCGAAGCTCTGCCTTTCTGTCTGCCACTACCGGAAGGGTTTAACGGCCCTTCGAGCGCAGCTTGTGGATCGCCGCCAACTGCGCGATCGCCGCGGCGAGTTCCGCCTGGGCTTTCGCGTAGTCGATCTGCGAATCCTGGTTCTGCATCAGTTCTTCCGCCTGGCGCTTGGCTTCCTGGGCTTTCGCTTCATCCAGGTCGCCGCCGCGGATCGCGGTGTCGGCCAGCACGGTCACGCCGTTCGGCTGCACCTCGAGGATGCCGCCGGCGACGAAGACGAACTCTTCATTGCCCGCGGTCGTCTGGATGCGCACGGCGCCCGGACGGATCCGCGTGATCAGCGGGGTGTGCTTCGGGTAGATACCCAGCTCGCCCGCTTCACCCGGCAACGCGACGAAAGTCGCTTCGCCGGAGAAGATCTGCTCTTCGGCCGAGACCACGTCAACGTGAAAAATGTTTGCCATGTGTGTCCTTCAGGTTGAAGAAACCGATTAGGAAGCCAGTTTCTTGGCTTTTTCGATTGCTTCTTCGATGGTGCCGACCATGTAGAACGCCTGCTCCGGCATGTGGTCCAGTTCGCCCGATGCGATCATCTTGAAGCCCTTGATCGTGTCTTTCAGCGAAACGTACTTGCCCGGTGCGCCGGTGAACACTTCAGCGACGTGGAAAGGCTGCGACAGGAAACGCTGCATTTTACGTGCGCGTGCCACGGTCAGCTTGTCTTCCGGCGCCAGTTCGTCCATGCCCAGAATCGCGATGATGTCGCGCAGTTCCTTGTAACGCTGCAGGGTGCCCTGGACAGCGCGCGCGGTCTCGTAGTGTTCCTGGCCGACGACCAGCGGGTCCAGCTGGCGCGAGGTCGAGTCCAGTGGGTCGACCGCAGGGTAGATACCCAGCGAGGCGATGTCACGCGACAGAACGACGGTCGAGTCCAAGTGGGCGAAGGTGGTCGCTGGCGATGGGTCGGTCAAGTCATCCGCAGGGACGTAGACGGCCTGGATCGAGGTGATCGAACCGGTCTTGGTCGAGGTGATGCGCTCTTGCAGACGGCCCATTTCTTCGGCCAGGGTAGGCTGGTAGCCCACCGCCGACGGCATACGGCCCAGCAGTGCCGAGACTTCGGTACCGGCCAGGGTGTAGCGGTAGATGTTGTCGACGAAGAACAGCACGTCCTTGCCTTCGTCACGGAAGGCTTCGGCCATGGTCAGGCCGGTCAGCGCGACGCGCAGACGGTTGCCTGGTGGTTCGTTCATCTGGCCATAGACCATCGCCACTTTCGAGTTGGTCGGGTTTTCCAGGTCGACGACCTTGGCGTCCGCCATTTCGTGGTAGAAGTCGTTGCCTTCACGGGTACGCTCGCCAACACC
>DAMABW010000015.1:0-26139 GCA_031999925.1 Massilia sp.
CATCCTTCAGGTCTTGCCATTCCTCTTCGACCAGGCGCGAGAATTCCTCCACGCCGAGGGCCTTCAGCAGGATCTTGATGCGGGCCTTGTACTTGTTGTCGCGGCGGCCGTACGAGTTGTACACGCGCATCACGGCTTCGGTATAGGTAAGCAGGTGCTGCCACGGCAGGAAGTCGCGGATCACGCTGCCGATGATCGGCGTGCGGCCCATGCCGCCGCCGGCCATGAACTTGAAGCCGACTTCGCCCGCTTCGTTTTTCACCAGGGTCAGGCCGATGTCGTGGATGGCGATGGCCGCACGGTCTTCGACGGCGCCGTTGATGGCGACCTTGAATTTGCGGGGCAGGGCGATGAATTCGGGGTGGAAAGTGCTCCACTGGCGCAGGATCTCGGCGAATGCGCGCGGATCCATGATCTCGTCGGCGGCCACGCCGGCGAACTCATCAGTGGTAATGTTACGAATGCAATTGCCCGACGTCTGGATCGCGTGCATCTCGACCGACGCCAGGTCGGTCAGGATTTCCGGTGTCTGCTCGAGTTCGATCCAGTTGTACTGGATGTTCTGGCGCGTGGTGAAGTGGCCGTAGCCGCGGTCGTACTTGCGCGCGATGTGGGCGAACATGCGCATCTGCTGCGACGACAGCAGGCCGTAGGGCACGGCAACGCGCAGCATGTAGGCATGGCGCTGCATGTACAGGCCGTTCTGCAAGCGCAGCGGCAGGAACTCTTCTTCGGACAGCTCGTCGTTCAGGCGGCGTGCAACCTGGTCGCGGTATTGCGCAATGCGCTCGCGAACGATGAGATGGTCGTAATGGTCGTAGCGGTACATATCATTCCTGTCAGGACGGGCCGGCGGCCCTTTAGGCTAGATGGAATGGTAAGGGCGGAGAGCTTTATTCCAAACTACTGACAATTTATTTGCTTATATACGGTAGGGGTATAAGCATTCGCATAAAATAGCGGCTGGCGTTTACCAACTACATAACAACAGGAATGAACCTTCATCAATTGCGCTTCGTACGCGAAGCCGTGCGCCAGAACTACAACCTGACCGATGCGGCCAAGGCCTTGTTCACGTCGCAGCCGGGGGTGTCGAAGGCCATCATCGAGCTCGAGGAAGAGCTGGGCGTCGACATCTTCACGCGCCACGGCAAGCGCATCCGCGGGCTGACCGAACCGGGCCGCCTGGTGCTGGAGTCGGTCGAGCTGATCATGCAGGAAATCGAAAGCCTGAAGCGGATCGGCAAGGAATACGCGGCCCACGACAGCGGCAGCTTCACCATCGCTACCACCCACACGCAAGCGCGCTACATGCTGCCGAAGGTAGTGCAAGCCTTCATGGGCAAGTTCCCGAAAGTGCGCCTGTCCCTGCTGCAGGGCAATCCGAAGCAGATCGCCGACATGGTGAAGAATGGCCAGGCCGACCTGGCGATCGCCACCGAGTCGATCGCCGCCATCGACGGCCTGATCACGCTGCCGTGCTACCAGTGGGAACACGTGCTGGTGGTGCCGCCGGAACACGAGTTGCTGCGCTCGAAGGCGGTGTCGCTGGAAGAAATCGCCACCTATCCCTTGATCACCTACGACGGCGCCTTTGCCGGCCGCAGCAAGATCGACCACGCCTTCAACCTGCGCGAACTGAAACCCGACGTGCTGCTGGAAGCGATCGACGCCGACGTCATCAAGACCTATGTCGAACTCGGCATGGGCGTGGGCATCATTGCCGGCATGGCGTTTGACGCCGAGCGCGACCGCAACCTGCGCACGATTCCTGTCGGCCACCTGTTCGGCATGAACGTCTCGCGCGTGGCCGTGAAGCAGGGCGCTTATTTGCGCAGCTATATTTATACCTTCATCGAGCTGCTGGCCCCGAGCCTGAACCGCAAGATGGTCGAAGCCGCCATGCGCGGCGGCGAAAACTACGAACTGTAAGAAACCATGAGCACTACATTAGCCAAATATTACGCCCAGCTGGGCGACAGCATCGACGACTTCTACCTCGAGCCCGACATGGACGAGGACATCGACGACATGAGCATCCACCTTGGCAACCTGCTGGCCGGCCACACCGTGCTGGAGCTGGGCTGCGGCACCGGTTACTGGACCGAAGTGGTGGCCGAGTCGGCGCAATCGGTGCTGGCGCTGGACATCAACGCCAACCTGGTCGACATCGCCCGCGAGCGCGGCATGCCGGCCGACAAGGTCGCTTTTCGCGTGGCCGACGCGCTCGACCTGCCGGAAGACATCGGCAAGTTCTCGGCGGTGCTGGTCAGCTTCCTGTGGTCGCACCTGACCAAGGGCGAGGGGGAGAAATTGCTGGCGACGCTGAAAAAGCGCCTGGGCAAGGATGTGCTGCTGGTGATCCTGGACGAATCCTTCGTGGAAGGCTTCAGCGAAACCACGGCGCGCACCGATGCCGAGGGCACGACCTGGGAAATCCAGACGCTCGACGGCGAACGCTTCGAGCTGCCGAAGAGCTATCCGTCGGACAGCGCCCTGCGCAAGCGTATCGGCAACATCGGCAAGGAAATCAAGATCGAGCGCGTCGAGTTCTTCTGGATCCTGACCTGCCGCCTGAAGTAAGGCGAACACGTAGGGTGGGCACTCGTGCCCACGCGGTACCACTGTCGAACATCGAAATGCCTGTTCATGACAAAGGCCGATGATCATCGCATCTCCGCGAGATCATCGGCCTTCTTGTTTCAGCCGCCGTACCGCGTGGGCTCAAGAGCCCACCCTACGACTTTGCAGTACATAGCCGAAAACAGGGCGCCTGTCTTCAGGCGCCCGTCCTTCATCAGAAGGTGTGACGCACACCCAGGGTGAAGGCGCTCGGGTCGGTGCCGCGCACGGTCGGGGTGATGCTCGGGGTCGATGCGGTCAGGCCGAACACGCCGTTGGCGTTGTTGCGCATGCTGCCGTAGGTCGTGTAGACGTTGGTACGCTTCGACAGCGCGTAGCTGTAGGCCACGGCCCAGGCATTGCCCTTGGCGCCATTGTCGATTTCGTTGCGCTGCAGGTTGACGTAGAACTTGTTCACGCCACGGGTGTAGACGCCGCCGACGTTGATCTGCTCGAACTTGTTGTTGTTGCCGGTCTGGTCGGCCACCAGGTAGTTACCCTTCAGGTCGAAGTCGCCGAACTTGAAGCCGGCGCCGAAGGCGTATTCCTTGTCGTCGCCGGTCGCCAGGCGCTCGTAGTTGTGGTAGCCAGCGCCCAGGTACAGGCCGCCGTTTGCGTATTCCACGGCCACGCCCCACAGGTCGGCCGATGGATCGGTGGTGCGCTCGCCAGCCGAGTAGGCTGCCAGGACGCTGAAGCCGCTCATCGGGTTGCTCTTGTAGTTGACCGAGTTGCTCAGGCGGCGGGTCAGGCGGTTGGTGCCGAACGACGACAGGTTGCTGCCGTAGAAGCCCTGGCCGAACGCGTCGGTGGCGGCGGCAACCGAGGCGATCGGGCTGTATTCGCGGCCGACGGTCAGTTGGCCGAAGTTGCCTTGCAGGCCGACCACGGCGCGGCGGCCGAACAGGTCGGTGTCGGCGGCGCCGGTATCCAGGCGCACGCCCGACTCGATGTTGAAGATGGCTTTCAGGCCGTTGCCCAGGTCTTCGGTACCGCGGAAGCCGATGCGGCTGCTCGACTGGTTGCCCGAGTTGATGACGGTACGGCGCGATTCGCCCGGCGCGTCGGTGTCTTCGACAGCGATGGCCGCATCCATGACGCCATAGATGGTGACGTTGCTCTGCGCATGCGCGAACAGCGGGAGGGACGTGATCAGCGCTGCGGCCAGGGCTTTGTATTGCATGAAGATCTCCAATAAGGTTCGACGAAGGATTGAGTTGGCTTGCGGCAAACTCAAGGTCGAGCGAATCTTATCGGAACAATATGTCGGTTTGATGACAGGCAGGCATGCCAGTGTTGCAAAAATAACGCATTGCCAATAACGCACTAAACAATATGGTCCGCAATGGGCAGCACGATCTCGATGCGGGTGCCGTGGCCATTGTCGGTGCCGATGCTGATGTCGCCCTTCAGCGCCCAGACCCGTTCGCGCATGCCGACCAGGCCGAGCGATTCGGCCTTTTCCATGTCGGCGTCGATGATGCCGCGCCCATCGTCGCGGATCGTGACCAGCAGGTCATGGTTGCTGCGGTAAAGCGTGAGCGTGACGTGCCGGGCCTGCGCATGGCGTGCCACGTTGGTCAGCGCCTCCTGCACGATGCGGAAGATGGCCGTGCTGGCGCCGTCGTCGAGGCGCAGTTCGGCTTCGTCGGCCAGCAGCTCGCAGGCGATGCCGTGGCGCTCGACGAAATCCTCGCGCAAGCCTTGCAGGGCGAAATACAGGCCGCCTTCGTCGAGTGCGCGCGGACGCAAATTGGTGGCGATGCGGCGCAGCGAGGTGATCGCGGTGAGCAGGTTGGCGTCCATGCCGGCGATCAGGTGCGCGCTCTCGTCATCGCGGATGCCGCGGCCGCCGGCCTGGCGCAGCAGGGTCAGGTCCATGCGCAGCGATGCCAGCAACTGGCCGAGGTCGTCGTGCAGTTCGCGCGAAATATGGGTGCGCTCTTCTTCGCGGATGGTTTGCAGCGCGGCCGACAGCTGGCGCAGCTGGTCGTGCGAACGCGACAGCTTCTGCTGCACGCGCTGGCGCTCGGATACATCGCGCAAGATGATGGTGTACAGGGTGATGCCGTCCTGGAAGGCGTCGGTGATCGAGCCTTCGATGGGAAAGGTGCCGCCCGCGCGGATACCGACCCCGGCGTAGTCGGTGGAGCGGCGCCCGGCGCGCCCGCCCTGGAAGTGGTCGAGCGGGCTGTGGTCGGCGTCGGCCGGTGCGCGGATGAAGCGCGCCAGGGGCTGGCCCAGCATCTGCGCAACGCTGACGCCGAACATGGCGGCCGCGGCCGGGTTGGCCAGCACCACGCGGCTGTATTCGTCGGCCGAGATAATGGCTTCGCCGGCATTGTCGACGATGCGGCGGCTATGCTGGGTCGGCGCATCGACCTGGCCGTCGATGTTCAGGCGGGCCACCAGGTGCCCGCCGAGCAGACCGAGCGCGAACAGTGCCGCACCGCGCCCGGGCCGGTTGCGCTGTAGAGTCATGGAAAATTCCTGCATCCGAGAGGAGCGTAGCGGTCCGCGACGCGGGCCAATCGCTACGATACGGCGCGAACCGATGGGCAGGCTTGAGGGACGACAAAGGGCCGGGAACGGTGCCCGGCAAGGCGGGTGCGCCCTGGTGCATCCAATACATGTAGGGTGGGTCGGTCCGCGTGCGGCTTGAACCCACCATGCTGGCGCACGGCAGGTCCCCGCACCCACCACTGTGCTCACATCTGCTTGAACAAATGCAGGAAACTACGGCTGACTTCCAGCTTCTCCGGACGCCCCTTGACCAGCACCAGGTGACGCCCACGGATATCGCGCGTCACGCCTTCGATCGCATTCACGTTCACCAGCGTGGCGCGGTGGATCTGCCAGAACAGCGAAGGATCGAGCTCGTCGGCCAGGTCGCGCACCGGCTTGCGGATCAAGGCCTCGAACTTCTCGGTCTGAACGCAGGTATATTTTTCGTCGGAACGGAAGAACAGGATTTCCTCGACCGGGATCATGCGCAGGTCCGAGCCGATGCTGGCCTGGATCCACTGTAAATGCTTCGGCTTCGGCGCCGCGATCTTTTCCGCCAGCTGCGACAGCATGGCCGTGACGCTGTCGTTGACCACCACGCCCGGCTTGTCCAGGCGCGCCTTCAGGCGCTCGACGGTCACCTTCAGGCGCTCCGGCTCGGACGGTTTCAGCACATAGTCCACCGCGCCGCGCTCGAAAGCCTCGACCGCATACTGGTCGTAGGCGGTGACGAAGACGATCTGGCTGCGGTCGCCGATCTCGCGCGCCGCTTCCATGCCGGTCTTGCCCGGCATGCGGATGTCGAGGAAGGTGAGGTCGGGCTGGTGCTGGCCGACCAGTTCGACGGCTTCCTCGCCGTTCTTCGCTTCGCCCACGATCTCGAGTTCCGGCCACACCTGTTCCAGGCGCATGCGCAATTGGTCGCGCATCAGTCTTTCGTCGTCGGCAATGATTGCGGTAGGCATGGCGTAGTCCGGTCGGTAAGGGAAAGAGAGTGACAATTATTCAAGAAAACAGCGCCGCAGGCAAGCATCGTTGCCGCCGCCCCGGCTCAGCGCGATGCCTGGTACGGCACCTCGACCATCGCAATCACCCCGCTCGGGCTGTTCGAGGCGATGTGCAATTGCCCGGCATCGCCGTGCAGCAGGCGCAGGCGTTCGCGGATGGTCGGCAAGCCCAGGCCGGTGCCATTGCTCGGCACCACACCGAAGCCGACGCCATCGTCGGTGACGGTCAGGCGCAACTTGCCGTCGGCAACGTCGGCCACGATCTTCAGGGTGCCGCCTTCGGGCTTGCATTCGAGACCGTGCTTGATCGCATTCTCGACCATGGACTGCAGCATCATCGGCGGGAAGGCGGCATCGCGCAGGCCTTCGGGGATATCCATGTCCACGGTCAGGCGTTCTTCCATGCGCATCTTGAGCAGGTTCAGGTAGGCCGTCACCATGTCGACTTCGCGGCCGAGGTTGGTCACCAGGATGTTGTCGCGCATTTGCGGCAGCACCGCGCGCAGGTACTGGATCAGGCTGCGCTGCATGGCCGAGGCGCGCGGTGGATTGGTCTCGATCAGGTGCTCGACCGAGGCCAGGGTATTGAACAGGAAGTGCGGCTCGACCTGGGCCTGCATCATCTGCATCCTGGTCTCGGACAACTGGCGCTGCATCGATTCGCGTTCGGCGGCGGCGTTCGCGGTACGGGTCTGGAGTTCCGCGCGTTTCTTGCCGCCGACCAGGGCCTTGGTGCCGAACAGGGCCAGCACCAGCAGCCAGACGAAACTGGTGAACCAGGTCGAGGCCTGCTTGTGATAACGCGACACCTTCGCTTCGGCGGCGTCATCCACCGCGCCTTCGATTGCCACCGACAATTCCTCGGCGATCTGCGGCGGCAGTTCGATGTGGACCGAGTCGCCGTTCGGGTGCACGCCTTTCGGCAGGCTGAGTTCGGGAGCAGAAGGGGCGGCCGGCGCTCCAGGTGCGCCAGGCGTAGCGGGAACACCTGGCGCACCGAGCGCGCCGGGGGCCTCTGGTGGCGCCGGTGCGGCCGGCGGATTCTTGTTGCGCGAATTGAAGCGGATGCCGCTGTCGTCGATGGTGATGCTGGCCCGCTCCTTGCGCTCGCCACGCTCGAGGCGCGGCTCTTCGTCGCCGCCGGAAAACAGCTCTTCCTGCAAGATGGTGCCGGCAATCAGCATCAATGCCGCGAACAGGAAAAACTTCCACCATGACAGTTGCGTCACCCAGGTCGCGACGCTGTCGAAGGCGCGATACAGCCACGACAAGGTGCCGGAAAAATAATAATGGGCAGAGCTGCGCGCTTGCATGGTCAGGTGTTTGTCAGGTGTCATTGCGGGTGCGAGTGTACCGCGTTGCCGGTGCCGGATGCCGAAAAACGATGCCTGGAATACATCGCCATCGGCCTCGCAGTGTTGGAATGCCACAACTCTAGCGCGGAAGACGGCACGGGGTGTCGCCTGTGCGACAGTCTGCACAAAGCGGGCAACAGGCTGCAGGCGCGGTCCGGCCACAGCGTTGTAAGTTGCCAATAGTACATATAAAAACTGTTATTCGGAAACTTTGCGCGGTATGATGGATTCACTTCTGGCCGCGCCAGCCCATTATTCGTCCGATGAAAGGGTAAGCCGATGTCTGCCGTTCCTGCACAATTTCGCCTCGTCACCCGCAGCGATTTCGACGGCCTGGTCTGCGCCGTCCTGCTCAAGCACCTGGACCTGATCGACGACATCCTGTTCGTCCACCCCAAGGACATGCAGGACGGGAAGATCGCGATCACCAGCCGCGACATCACGACCAACCTGCCGTATGTGGCAGGCGCGCACTTGGTGTTCGACCACCACCTGTCGGAAACGATGCGCAATACCGGACCGCGCCCGAATCACGTGATCCAGCCGGACGCGCCTTCGGCGGCGCGCGTGGTCTGGGACCATTACGGCGGCACCCGGGTGTTCCCGGCGAGCTGGAGCGAGATGATGACGGCGGTCGACAAGGCCGACGCCGCGCGCTTCAGCCGCAGCGAAATCCTGGAACCGGCCGGCTGGAACCTGCTCAACTTCCTGATGGATGCACGCACCGGGCTGGGACGCTTCCACGATTTCCGCATCTCGAACTACCAGCTCATGATGGCGCTGATCGACGCCTGCCGCACCCTGAACATCGAGCAGATCATGGCGCTGGCCGACGTCCAGGAACGCACCCGCCTGTACTTCGAGCACAGCGAGCGCTGCAAGGAACAGATCCGCCGCTGCGCACGGGTCGAGCGCAATCTGGTGGTGCTCGATTTGCGCAATGAAGAGACGATTTTCGCGGGGAATCGCTTCATCATCTATGCACTATTCCCGGAAACGAATATCTCGATCCACGTGCTGTGGGGATTGAAGAACCAGAATACGGTGTTCGCAACGGGCAAGTCGATCCTGAACCGGACCTCGCAGACGAATATCGGGGCGCTGATGCTCGAGTATGGCGGCGGCGGACATGAGAATGCGGGAACCTGCCAGGTGGCGAACGAGATGGCGGAAGATGTGCTGGCGCCTTGATTCACCGAATCACCAGCGAAGGTTGATTTGGCTAGCGGCTTCGACCGTAGGGTGGGCACTTCGTGCCCACGCGGTTACGTACGTATGCTCTTGCCGGCTATGGTGAATATTCGCTCGTAACCGTATGCGACGGCCGATGACGCATCAAAAGCGTTTTGTTGCGGCCGCGTGATCTTTGCATACGCCGGCGAGCGATACGCATACGCCAACGGAAGTGGGTCAGCCTGTAACCGCGTGGGCACGGAGTGCCTAGCGCGGCCCGGCCCACCCTACGGGTAGCGCTCGGGCCGCAATAATAGCGTGGATAGCAGACGCGATGTACTCCTGCCTAATCCGCCTCACGCTGGCATCCGATCCCGCACCAATTCGCGCGCAGCCTCCGCCTCCATCGGCTCACCCAGCCAGGTTCCCTGCAAGCCCTCGCAGCCATGCGCCGTGAGAAACTCCATCTGCGAGCGCGTCTCCACCGCTTCGCCGATCACCGGCATCTTGAGGTTGTGGCCGATGTCGATCAGCGTGCGCGCCATGACATTGCCTTCGCGCGCGTCCTCGTTCTCGGCAATCGCGTGCACCGCCTGCTTCGAGAGTTTCAGTTGCCCCACCGATAGCTCGCGCAGGAAGCCGAGGTCGCTCATGCCATGACCGAACTCATCCACCGACAGGGTCAGCCCCAGCTCGCGCAGTTGGCCGGCGAGGTCGCGCACCTGGCCCGGGTTGCGGATCAGCGCTTCCTCGCGCAATTCGATCTGCAGGCTGTCCGGCGCCAGGCCGTGCTGGGCCAGGCGCTTGGCGATGTTGGCAACGAAATCCTGCTGCACGTACTCGCGCGCCGACACGTTCACCGATACCGGCACGCCGGTTACGCCGAGTGTCTTCAGTTCGCGCAAGAACGCACAGACCTGGTCCAGCACCCAGGCGCCGAACTGGACGATGCGGCCGCTTTCCTCGGCTTCGAGCAGGAAGGCAGACGGCAGCAGCACGCCGCGCTCGGGATGGCGCCAGCGCAGCAGGGCCTCGAAGCTTTTCACGGTCCCTGTGCGGGCGTCGATGCAGGGCTGGTACAGCATGAAGAGTTCGTCCCGTTCGATGGCTTGGGCCATGCCGGCGTCGAGCTGCTGGCGCGCGTCGGTGGTCGACTTCATGTCGTTCGAGAAGAAATAGATTTCGTTGCGGCCGGTGGCCTTGGCGTGGTACATCGCCACGTCGGCCGAGCGCACCAGTTCGGCGGCGGTGTGGCCGTCGTGCGGATAGACCGACACGCCCAGACTGGCGCCGACCGCGATTTCCTTGTGCATGAAGGACACCGGCTGGGTCAGGCCCTGGCGCAGGCGTTCGATCATGCGCAGGGTAAAGCGCAGCGAGGGCTGGTTGACCAGCACCAGCACGAATTCGTCGCCGGACAGGCGCGCCACCGTGTCGCTGTCGCGCACCGAGGCCAGCAGGCGCTTGGCCACGACCTTCAGCACCACGTCGCCGGCTTCGTGGCCGTTTGTGTCGTTGATGGTCTTGAAGTTGTTCAGGTCGATCAGCACGGTGGCCACCAGCGACTTCTGGCGCTGCGCCAGGTGCAGTGCCTGTTCCAGCCGGTCCCACAGCAGGTTGCGGTTGGCCAGGCCGGTGAGGGCATCGTGGTTCACCTCGTGCTCGAGGTGGGCGGTGCGCTGCTTGGTGGCGGTGACGTCGAGGATGACGCCGATGAAATGGGTGGCCTCGCCATGCTCGTCGAGCACCGGCGTGATGCTCAGGTCGTTCCAGAACAGCTCGCCGTCCTTGCGCATGTTGCGGAACACGACGTTGACGGGTTGGCGCGCGGCCACGGCAGCGCGGATGCGGGCGCGTTCGTTGCCGTCCATGCCAGGCGCAGCCATGAAGCGCGAATCGCGTCCGATGACCTCGGCGGCCGGATAGCCGCTGATGCGCTCGAAGGCCGGGTTGACGTATTCGATCGGGCAATCGTTGCCGTCGATGCGGGTGATGACGATGCCGTTGCTGGCCGCATGCAGGGCGCGTTCGCGCAGGCGCAGTTGGCGTTCCTGGGCGCGGCGCCGACTCAGGTCGAGCCCCATGCCGAACAGGTATTGGCCGCCGTTGCAGGTGACGCGCGACCCGCACAGCAGCACCGGCGTGACGCGCCCGCTGCGCGAGGTGAAATCGACTTCGATCTCGATTTCCTCGTTGTCCTCGAAGACGCGGCGGATGCTTTCGGCAATCAGGGGGCGGGTCTTCAGGTCGAACAGTTCGACCGCGTTGGCTGCAGCGAGCTCGTCCGGCATCATCTCGGTAATGCGTTCGTGGTTGCGGTTCCACAGCACGTAGCGGCCCTCGCGGGTGAGGGCATAGAAGGTGCCGGGCAGGGTGTCGACAATGGCGGCCAGCGGAGCGCGCCCGACGCGGACCGACTCGGGCGTGGAATCGTCGTGCACGTTGTCGATGGCGGCGATCCAGCAGTGGACGGTGCCGTCGGCGCCGGCCTGGGGCGAGAGGGCGAGTTGGGCGTACACATCGTTGCCGGCCGAATGGCGCAGCACGACCTTGTTGGTGCGCCCGTGGTCGGCCACCATGCCCCGCCAGCGCTCGGCCTTGTTTTCGGCCATGACCCCCACCAGCAGGGCGCCGACGGGTTGCCCGATTGCATCTGACGGCTTGAAGCCGAGCAGGCTCTCGCAGCTGTCGTTCCAAGTCATGATGATGCCGTTCTCATCGACGAGAAAGGCGGCATTTGCGGTCGGCAAGGACATGAACATGCAGAAGCCTTTCTGTGAGGGAGACTATGCTTGGACTCGCCAGATTTGCTTGCGTTCCCGGAGTTCCGCCTGCTGCGCAAAAATAAAAAAAGCCACGGACTCACCGTGGCTTATTCTAAACCTGACTTACCCGTTTTGGGTAATCAAGCGGCAGCGCTTTCCTGCTTTTCCGGCAGCGCGACCTGGTCGTCGACGCTGAACTGGTAATCCTTGAACACGTGCTCGGCGCTCAGGATCTGGTAGGAACCGTCGGCCAGTTTGTGGGTCGTGTCCTTCAGGCGGTAGGTGTAATGGCCGCAAGTCCAGCAGTTGTAGTTGCGCATGTGCGTGCACAGGCAGGTCTTGTCCATCACCGGCGGATTCTTGACGTCCGGATTGGCCAGCACTTCGCGGTTGTACGAATTGATGTAGGCGCAGTTGCCGGTGGCGTCCAGCAGGTAGCCGTAGGATTCGCAGCCCGGGCGGATGCCGGAACCGATCGCCGGCGTGCTTTTCAGCATGCGCATCGGGTAGCCGGTTGGCGAGATGCCGTTGACGATGATGTCCTCTTCGCTGGCGCGGAAGTATTCCTGCTTCACGCTGTCGGGCATGCCGCACTCGTGGGTGACGGTGAAGCGGGTCGCCACCTGCACGCCGCCCACGCCTTTTTCCAGGAAGCGCACGGCGTCGGAACCGGTGAACACGCCGCCGGCCGCGATCAGCGGAATATCGATGTTTTCCGCGCGCATGTAGGCGAGGATTTCATCGATGATGGTATGCAGATCGTATTCCTTCCAGTCGAAACCGAAGCCCAGGTGGCCGCCGGCCAGGGGACCCTCGACGATGATGAAATCGGGCGGGCGGTTCAGCTTGGCGACCTTGCGCAGGAACAGTTGCAGCGCGCGCACCGAGGACACGATGATGCCCAGCTTGGCTTCGCGGAAGCGCGGGTGGTCCTTGATCAGCTCGAAGGAACCCAGGTGCAGGCCGGCCGACATGGTGATGCCGTCGATGCCGGCGTCCAGGGCCGAGGCCAGGCGCGTTCGCAGGGTTTCCTTCGGCGCGTTCATGGTCAGCTTTTCCATGACGTTCACGAAGATCAGGCCATCGCCCTTTTTCGCCGCCATGGTGGCGCCCACGTGCAGGCGGGTCGCCTCGGCCAGGCGCTCGAGGTCGAACTGGACCACCGCCTTGTCCATGTTGTTGATGTTGAACTTGTAGAGCTTGGTCTTGTCCTTGACGAAGGTGGTATCGAACTTGCGGTCCGACACGTCCTGCACCATCGCGTCCGAGATATGGCCGATGCCGCCGAGGCGCGCCGCTTCCAGCGCCAGCTCGGAGGTCGAGATGTCCACACCCATTCCGCCGATCATGATGGGCACGTATTCCTTGTTGCCCAGACGCAGGCGGAAATCATCAACACGTTTCATTGCTATCCTTAACACTACCGAATGTGCGCTCGCTCAAGCTGGCGATGCCAAAACCGGAACGAGTTTATGCAGCCTCAATTCTACCCCAGCTCATTCTGGGTGGGGCGCTTGGAAGAACGCCCGGGACGGCGGCGCGGCCGTAGTCCCGGGGAGGGCCGCCGATCAGTCGCGGAAGTTATTGAATGCCAGCGGCAAGTCCTGTACGTCCTTGCGCAGCATGGCCATGGCCGCCTGCAGGTCGTCGCGCTTGGCGCCGGTGACGCGCACCGACTCGCCCTGGATGCTGGCCTGGACCTTCATCTTGCTTTCCTTGATGACCTTGGTGATCTTCTTCGCGTCCTCGGTCTCGATGCCGTTGCGCACCTTGATCAATTGCTTGACCTTGTCGCCGCCGATCTTTTCGACCTTCTGCTCGTCGAGGAAGCGCACGTCCACCTTGCGCTTGGTCATCTTGTTGACGAGGACGTCGCGCACCTGGCTCAGCTGGAAGTCGGAATCGCCGAAGATGGTCAATTCGCGTTCTTTCTGCTCGACCTTGGCCGAGCTGCCCTTGAAGTCGAAGCGGGTCGTGATTTCCTTGTTCGATTGCTCGACCGCATTCTTGACTTCGACCATGTCTGCTTCGCAGACGACATCAAACGATGGCATGGTGTTTTCCTTATAGCTGCTAATCTGTGAATGCCGGTATTTTAACGGACAAGCCCTGTTACGAGGATGGTTTTTGCCGGGGCGCAGCACCTTGCCTCTATAATCGCTCGGATTCCAGCCTCTTGCGCCCGCGCCACATGCCTCCGATTCCTGTCATCGAACACGACGTTTCCCTCCAGCCTTTCAACACCTTCGGCCTGCCGGCCCGGGCGCGGCGCTACCTGCGCGTCACCGACCCGGCCCAGCTCGACAGCCTGCGTGCCGCCACCCAGCACGAAGCGCTGGCCGGCCTGCCGCGCTTCGTGCTGGGTGGCGGCAGCAACGTGCTGCTGGTGCGCGACATCGAGGCGCTGGTGCTGCACATGGCGATTCCCGGACGCGAAGTGATCGGCGAAGAAAACGGCGCCGTGCTGGTGCGTGCCGGCGCCGGAGAAAACTGGCACGGCTTCGTCGAATTCACCCTGGCGCAGGGGCTGGGCGGGCTGGAAAACCTGTCGCTGATCCCCGGCACCGTGGGCGCCGCGCCGATCCAGAACATCGGGGCCTATGGCCTGGAAATCAAGGATGTGTTCCATTCGCTCACCGCCTACGACCTGGCGACCGGCGAGCGGCGCACCCTGCGCGCGGCCGACTGCCGCTTCGGCTACCGCGACAGCCTGTTCAAGCAGGCGGATGGGGCGGGGCTGGTGGTATTGGACGTGACGTTCGCGCTGCCGCGCGCCTGGCAGCCGAACCTGCGCTATGCCGAACTGGCGCAGGCGCTGCGGGAAGCCGGTTTGTCCGAACCGACGCCGCAACAGGTGAGCGAGGCCGTGGTGGCGATCCGCCGCCGCAAGCTGCCCGACCCGCTGGAAGTCGGCAATGCCGGCAGCTTCTTCAAGAATCCGGTGGTGTCCGCGCAGCAGTGCGCGTCCTTGCTGGCGCGCTTCCCGGCACTGGTGCACCACGTGCAGGCCGACGGCAGCGAGAAGCTGGCGGCCGGCTGGCTGATCGACCAGTGCGGCTGGAAGGGCCGCAGCATGGGCGCGGCAGGGGTCTATCCGAAGCAGGCGCTGGTGCTGGTGAACAATGGCGGCGCCAGCGGAGCGGAAGTGCTGGCGCTGGCCAAGGCGATCCAGGCCGATGTGCTGGAGAAGTTCGGGGTAGAGCTGGAGCCGGAACCGGTGGTCGTCTGACGGGTAGGGTGGGTTCTTGAACCCACCGGTACAACAGGTGCGTATCCCGGCTTTGGCTAGGTAAGACGCCGCTCGACTGATCGAGTTCTATAAGGTGGGTTTAAAAACCCACCCTACGACCTACCTAAAACCGAATCAGCCGCGCAGCGCCATTACCCGGTTCCGCCCGCGCGCCTTGGCCGCCCCCAGCGCCTCGTCGGCACGTTCCAGCAGCGTTTCCAGTCCGGCATCTTCCGCCGGCACGCTCGACGCCACGCCGATCGACATCGTCACCACGCGCCGCTCCGGCGACGGATGCGACAGCGCCAGGCGCTCGAGCGAGGCGCGGCAAGCCTCGGCCACGCGGACCGCGCCGTCCAGGCTGGTGTCGGGCAGCATGATGGCAAAGGCCTTGCCGCCATAGCGCGCCGCCAGGTCGGACGGGCGCTTCAACTGGCCGGTCAGCAGGCCCGCCAGTTTTTTCAGGCACAGGTCGCCGGCATCGTGGCCGAGACGTTCGTTGAACTGGTCGAAATGGTCGATATCGCAGATCAGCACCGACAGCGGCTGGCCGTTGCGGCGCGCACGCTGCCATTCGTTCTGGGCCACATGCTCGAAGCGGCTGCGGCTGGCCACGCCGGTCAGGATGTCGAGCCCGGCCAGTTGCTCGATCTCGACCTGGACCCGGGCCAGCGTCGCCTCGGTGGTGCGCAGGCGGCACACCGCGATCTCGCGCTGCTGCCGCGCCAGGTGGGCGCCAGCGTGGTAGCGCACGCGCGCCAGCAATTCGGTGCGCGCCGGCTGGTGCGCCAGGTAATCGGTGGCGCCGGCGGCAAAGGCGGCGTCGCGCCCCGCGCCGTCGGCCTGGGGCGCGATCACCAGCAAGGGCACGTCCTTCAGCACATCGCCGCTGCGGCAGGTATGCACGAAGCGGCCGCCATCGTCGTACCCCGCCAGCGCATGCAGCACGACAGCCGGCGCCAGGGCGGCGGCGCGCTCCAGGGCGTCGGCCGCCTCGGTCTCATGCAGTTCGACATCGTCGACGCCGAGCAGCGTTTCGCGCAGCGCGGCGGCAACGGGCGACGCCGTGCCGACCAGCAGCACGCGGCATGGAACCTGGGAGGGAAATTCGCTGTCGGAGATCATCGATGGCAGGGGTAATCAGGAAGGGTGCATTTTACCCTGCGGCACTTACATTTGGTTCTCCACGCATCGCCAGCGTCGGTTTGACCCAACAGTGCAGGCACCGGCGCGATCGACTATGCTTGCACGGTTGATCACATCGGAGAACCGCATGAAAGCCATCGTTACCGGACATACAAAAGGCCTGGGCGCCGCCATCACCGAGGAATTGCTGGCGCGCGGGATTCCCGTGCTCGGCCTGGCACGCGGACGCGCGGCCGGCGCCGCCGCGCGCTACCCCGGCCTGCTCACCGAGATCGAGCTCGATTTGTCGGACAGCGCGGCGCTCGCCGCCTGGCTCGGAGGCGGCGAAGTGGGCGCCTGGCTGGCCGGCTGCGGCACCGCCCTGTTGGTGAACAATGCCGGCGTGGTGTGGCCGGTGGGCCCGCTGGCCGAGCAAGACCCGGTGCAGGCGATCCGCGCCGCGACCCTGAACGTGGCGGCGCCGCTGGCGCTGGCCGCCAGCGTGGTGCGGGCCACGGCGGGCGCCGAGCGCCGCATCCTGCACGTGTCGAGCGGGGCGGGGCGCTCGGCCTATCCCGGCTGGAGCGTGTATTGCGCCACCAAGGCCGCCCTCGACCGCCATGCCGAAGCGGTGGCGCTGGACGGCGACGCCTCGGTGCGCGTGTGCAGCCTGGCACCGGGCGTGATCGATACCGGCATGCAGGCCGAGATCCGCGCCACGGGCGAAGACCGTTTCCCGCTGCGCGAGCGCTTCGTGCAATTGAAGGAGCAGGGCGGTTTGAGCTCGCCCGAAGACTGTGCGCGCAAGCTGGTGGCGTATTTGCTGGCCGATGATTTCGGCAGCCAGCCGGTGGCCGATTTGCGCGAGGTGTGATGGGCGCTGGCCGGGCCGTTGTAGGGTGGGTTCTCGAACCCACCGGCCGTGCCGATGCGCAGCCCATGGTGGGTTCGAGAACCCACCCTACAACAGCAAAAAAGCCGCCCGAGGGGGCGGCTTTTCATTTTGCAGTGATTAGCTTACTGGCCGCGCTTTGCGCGGGCCTTCGCCGCAATGCGCATGCGCAGCGCGTTCAGCTTGATGAAGCCGCCCGCATCCGCCTGGTTGTAGGCACCGCCGTCTTCGTCGAACGTCGCGATGTTCATGTCGAACAGCGAATCGGTCTTCGAGTCGCGCGACACCACGATCACGTTGCCCTTGTAGAGCTTCACGCGTACCCAGCCGTTGACGGTCTGCTGGGTGTGGTCGATCAGCGTCTGCAGCGCAACGCGTTCCGGCGCCCACCAGTAGCCGTTATAGATCAGCGACGCGTAGCGCGGCATCAGGTCGTCCTTCAGGTGTGCCACTTCGCGGTCCAGCGTGATCGACTCGATCGCACGGTGCGCGCGCAGCATGATGGTGCCGCCTGGCGTCTCGTAGCAGCCGCGCGACTTCATGCCGACGTAGCGGTTTTCCACCAGGTCGAGGCGGCCGATGCCGTGCTTGCCGCCGACGCGGTTCAGTTCCGTCAGCACTTCGGCTGGCGACATGCGTTTGCCGTTCAGGGCCACGATGTCGCCCTTTTCGTATTCGATGTCGAGGTACTCGGCTTCGTTCGGCGCCTGCTCCGGCGACACCGTCCAGCGCCACATCGATTCCTCGGCTTCGGCGCTCGGGTTTTCCAGGTGGCGGCCTTCGAAGGAGATGTGCAGCAGGTTGGCGTCCATCGAGTAGGGCGCGCCGCCGTTCTTGTGCTTCATGTCGACCGCGATGCCGGCGTCTTCCGCGTACTTCAGCAGTTTTTCGCGCGACAGCAGGTCCCATTCACGCCATGGAGCGATGATCTTGACGTCCGGTTTCAGCGCGTAGGCGCCCAGTTCGAAGCGCACCTGGTCGTTGCCCTTGCCGGTGGCGCCGTGCGAGATGGCGTCGGCGCCGGTGGCGTTGGCGATCTCGATCAGGCGTTTCGCGATCAGCGGACGCGCGATCGACGTGCCCAGCAGGTATTCGCCTTCGTAGACGGTGTTCGCGCGGAACATCGGGTACACGAAGTCGCGCACGAATTCTTCGCGCACGTCGTCGATGTAGATGTTCTCCGGCTTGATGCCGAACTTGATCGCCTTGGCGCGTGCCGGTTCGAGTTCTTCGCCCTGGCCGAGGTCGGCCGTGAAGGTGACGATCTCGCAGCCGTAATTGTCTTGCAGCCATTTCAGGATGACGGAGGTGTCGAGGCCGCCGGAGTAGGCGAGAACTACTTTTTTGATGTCGCTCATGGGTGTTCCAGTGTGGAGGGAGGGAGGTCGGTCAGCCGGTCCGCCTCTCCCGCTGGGCGGGAAGGGCAACCGACGATCTAACTAAGGGTGCTGCAATAAGGGTGCTGCAATAAGGGTGCTGCAAAAAGTACTGCGTATTTTACTTGTCTTCGATGCGGCCGAGCAGCAGGTACTCGATCAACGCCTTCTGCACGTGCAGGCGGTTCTCGGCCTCGTCCCAGACCACCGACTGCGGGCCGTCGATGACCTCGGCCGCGACTTCCTCGCCGCGGTGGGCCGGCAGGCAGTGCATGAACAGGGCGTCCGGGGTGGCGCGCGCCATCTTGGCAGCATCGACGATGAAGCCGTCGAAGGCCTTCAGGCGCTCGGCGTTTTCCTTCTCGAAGCCCATGCTGGTCCACACATCCGTGCTGACCAGGTGCGCGCCTTCGCAGGCGTCCGCCGGGTTGTCGAACAGGGTGTAGCGGGTGGTTGACACCAGGCTCGGGTCGAGGTCGTAGCCTTTTGGCGTGGCGATGTTCAGGTGGAAACCGAACACCTCGGCCGCCTGCAGCCACGAGTACAGCATGTTGTTGGCGTCGCCGATCCAGGCCACGGTCTTGCCGGTAATCGCGCCGCGGTGCTCGTGGAAGGTGAAGATATCGGCCAGCACCTGGCAAGGATGGTGTTCGTTGGTCAGGCCGTTGATCACCGGGACGCGCGAATGCGCGGCGAAGCGCTCGATGATGTCCTGGCCGAAGGTGCGCACCATGATGATGTCGCACATGCGGCTCATCACCTGGCCGGCGTCTTCCACCGGCTCGCCGCGGCCCAACTGGCTGTCGCGCGTGTTCAGGTAGATCGCGGCGCCGCCAAGCTGGTGCATGCCGGCCTCGAAACTCAGGCGGGTGCGCGTGGAGCTCTTCTCGAACACCATCACCAGCGTGCGGTCGACCAGCGGGTGGTAGACCTCATAGGCCTTGAACTTGCGCTTGATGACGGTCGCGCGCTCGATCACGTAATTGAATTCGTCGAGCGTGAAGTCGGAGAACTGCAGGAAGTGCTTGATCGGTTTGGAGCCTGGCATATCGTTGTTCGCTTGTCTGTTATCCCTTCGATTATAAGGGCTTTTGTTTTTTGCGTGGCCTCGGGGAACTACCTACCTCAATACAAGGTCTGCGCCGACTCGTGCAGCAGCTGCGCATACAGCTCATGCCGCATCCTGGCGATCTTCCCGGCCGCCACCGCATCGAGCACCGCGCACTGCGGTTCGGCCAGGTGGCGGCAGTTGTAGTACTTGCAGCCGCCCAGGTAAGGCTTGAACTCGACGAAGGCGCGCTCCAGCATGCCTTCCGTCAGGTGGTACAGCCCGAACTCCTGGAAGCCCGGCGAATCGATGATCGCCGCGCCGCCCGGCAGCCAGTACAAACGGGTGAAGGTGGTGGTGTGCTTGCCCGTGTCCAGCGCCGAGGAGATCTCGCGCACCGCGATGTCGGCATCCGGCACCAGCAAATTGATGAGCGAAGACTTGCCCATGCCCGACTGGCCGATGAAGATCGACGATTGCCCCGCCAGCAGCGGCTGCAGCACGGACAACGCGTGTTCCGGGTTGGCCTTGGCCGAGACTTCGTGTACCGGATAGCCGAGCGAGCCGTAGACGGCGGCACGCTCGCGCGCACGCGGCAGCAGGTCCGTCACGTCGGTCTTGTTCAGGATGATGTGGGCCTCGATGCCCGCCGCTTCCGCCGCGACCAGGGCGCGCGAGACCAGGTCGTCGGCGAAACCGGGTTCGGTTGCCACCACGATGAACAGGCGCGAGATGTTCGCCGCCAGCAGCTTCGATTTGTACTGGTCGGAGCGGTAGATCAGGGTGGTGCGCTCGGCGATTTCCTCGATCACGGCCTGGTCGTTCGAAGTCTGTTTCAAATGGACCACGTCGCCGACCGCCACGTTGGTCTTCTTGCCGCGCGTGACGCACTGGAATTTGGCGCCGTCGACATCGGCCAGGTAGTGGCGGCCATGGGCCGCGATGATGGTACCGGTCATGCTCATGCGCGGCGTTCCTCGTAGATTGCGTCGGCTTTCGCAGCGCAGATAAAGTCGTTCATCGACACGGCATTGCCGGCCGAATGGGTGGTAAAGGCGACCAGGCAGTGGCGGTAGCGCACGCGCAGTTCGGGGTGGTGGTCTTGCTGGTGGATCATCGCCGCCAGTGCATCGACGAAGGCGATGGTCTCGTGGTAATCGGTGAAGGCGTATTCGCGCTCGATGCGGTTGCCGAGCAGGCGCCAGTCCGGCAGCATGGCCAGGTGCGCGTGCACGGCGTCGGAATCGAGTGCCGGCGCGCCATGGCTGCAATGCCCGTCGATCAGCTTCATGCGGCCGCCGCGTTGAGGTGTGCAATCCGTACCGACGCCGGCGGATGCGAATCGTAGAAGGCCGAATGCAGCGGGTCCGGCGTCAGGGTCGAGGCGTTGTCCTCGTACATCTTGACCAGGGCCGAGACCAGGTCGTCGGCGCTGCTGTGCTTCGCCGCAAAGGCGTCCGCTTCGAACTCGTGCTTGCGCGAGGTGATCGCGCTCAAGGGACCGAACACGAACGTAAAGATCGGCAGCACCAGCATGAACAGCAGCAGGGCCATGGCGTCGTTCGGCGCGCCCAGCATCGGCGTCACGCCCAGGCCGGTGTAGAACCAGCTTTGCTCCTTCAGGTAACCGAGCAGGGCGAGGAAGGCCAGCGACAGCGCAAACATCACCACGATGCGCTTGACGATGTGGCGCAGCTTGAAGTGGCCGAGTTCGTGGGCCAGCACGGCCTCGATTTCCTGCGGCGCCAGGCGCTCGATCAGGGTGTCGAAGAACACGATGCGCTTGGCCGCGCCGAAGCCGGAAAAGTAGGCATTGCCGTGGGCGCTGCGGCGGCTGCCGTCCATCACGAACAGGCCTTTGGAGGCGAAGCCCACGCGCGCCATCAGGCCTTCGATGCGGCTCTTCAGGCTCGCGTCTTCGAGCGGCGTGAACTTGTTGAAGAGCGGCGCGATGACGGTCGGGTACAGCACCATCATCAGCAGCTGGAAGCCGCTCCACACGCACCAGGCCCAGAACCACCACAGCGAACCGGTGGTTTCCATGAGTTTCAGCACCACCCACACCAGCGGCAGGCCGACGACGGCGCCGACCAGGGTGCCCTTCACCATGTCGGCAATCCACAGACCGGGCGTCATCTTGTTGAAGCCGAAGCGCTGTTCCAGCACGAACTGGCGGTAGTAATCGAAGGGCAGGTCGAGCACACCGGAGATGGCGGCGAACGCGACCACCAGCAGGATCTGATGTAGCATCCCCGGGCCGGCCACCGGCAGCAGTGCACCGGAAATGGCCTGCAGTCCGCCCAGCAGGGTAAAGCCGATCAGCACCAGGCCGCCCCACAGCAGGGCCACGATGCCGAAGCGGGTCTTGGCCACCGTGTAGTCGGCCGCCTTCTGGTGCGTCTCGAGCGAGACCTTGGGCGCGAATTCGGCCGGGACGCTGCCGCGCTTGCGCAGCACGTGCCGGATCTGGCGGTTGGCCAGCCAGAAGCGCAGGCCGAGCGTCAGCACGAAGAAAACGACGAACAAGACCGAAAACGCAAGTGAAGACATTCTGTGCCTGTGAGAAAATGCAGGATTGTTTAAGGCAAAGAGAGAATTATGTCACAAGCTAACGAATCCACCGCATCGACTAACCCGGCTGCAGCCCCCCAGCGTCCGAACGAGATGAACCTGGTCTGGGTGGACATGGAAATGACCGGTCTCGATCCGGACAACGACCGCATCATCGAAGTGGCCGTCGTCGTCACCGACGCCGACCTGAACGTGATCGCCGAAGGCCCGGTATTCGCCATCCACCAGTCCGACGCAACCCTGGACAAGATGGATAACTGGAACAAGGGCACCCACGGCAAGTCGGGCCTGATCGACCGCGTGAAGGCCTCGACCGTCAGCGAAGCCGACGCCGAAGCCCAGCTGATCGCCTTCCTCAAGCAGTACGTTCCGGCCAACAAGTCGCCGATGTGCGGCAATTCGATCTGCCAGGACCGCCGCTTCATGGCGCGCGGCATGCCGAAGCTGGAAGCCTTCTTCCACTACCGTAACCTGGACGTGTCGACCCTGAAGGAACTGTGCCGCCGCTGGAAACCGGAGCTGGCCTCGGGCTTCAAGAAGCACCAGAAGCACACCGCCCTGGCCGACATCATCGAATCGGTCGAGGAACTGAAGTACTACCGCGAGCACTTCATCAAACTGTAATTCGCAAGCTGTTACGCGCAAGCTGTAACTGTTGGTTGTCGTTACATCCGTGCTACGTCTAACGATTCTCTATGAGAAAATGACAACATGCACGGATTCTTGCGCGGCGCACACGATGCGCCTCCCGCCAGCCTGCGCGCCCTGATTGGTGCGCACGACTGGCGGGATTCTCCCCTGGGACATCCCGACGACTGGCCGCCCCAACTGGCGACCGCGGTCGCGATGGCGCTCGACTCGGCGCTGCCGATGTTCATCGCCTGGGGTTCGGACCTGCGCATGCTCTACAACGACGCCTATGTCGCGATGCTCGGCGAGCGCCATCCAGCGGCCCTGGGCGAACCCTTCCAGCGCGTCTGGTCCGACGCCTGGCCGCAACTGGTGCCGATCATCGACCGTGCCCTGTCCGGCAAGCGCGTCCACTTCGCCGACCTGGAAATCCCGATCGTGCGCGACGGCGTCACCCAGCCGGCCTATTTCACGTTCTCGTACTCCCCGCTGCACGACGGCGCCGGACGCGTGGCCGGCATGTACTGCACCGCAGTGGAAACCACCGAGCGCCTGCGCGCCGAACGCCGTTCCGCCCTCGAACTGAAGCTGTCCGATGCCTTGCGTCCGCTGCACCTGCCGTCCGAAGTGCTGGCCACGGCCAGCGCGCTGCTGGGGGAGGAATTGCGCCTGGCGCGCGTGCTGTACGGCGAGGTCGAGGAAGATGGCGCCGCCTTCACGGTGGCCAGCCAGTGGCTGCGCGAGGGCATGGAAGGCCTGTCGCAGGCGCGCTACCGGCTCGACGACTTCGGTCCCGAGATCGGCGCCGCCCTGCGTGCCGGCGAGCTGGTGGTAATCGAGGACATCCTGCATGACCCGCGCACCGCCAGCTGGCCGGGGCGCTACACCCGGGAGGCCATCGGCTCGGTGGTGACGGTGCCGCTGGTGCGCGCCGGCCGCCTGTCGGCTTTCCTCAGCATCAACCGCAACGAACCGCACCGCTGGAACGACGACGAACTGCGTTTCACGCGCGACACCGCCGAGCGCACCTGGACTGCGCTCGACGGCGCGCGCACCCAGGCCGCGCTGCGCGCCGAGCGCGACCGCAGCCGCACCATCTTCGACACCATCAGCGAGGGCTTCGGCCTGCTCGACCGCGACTGGAAACTGCTGCAGATGAACGCCGAGGGCCTGCGCATCTGCCACCTGACGGCCGAGCAGGTGATCGGCCGCAATCATTGGGAACTGTTCCCCGAAGTCGAAGGGACCGACACCGGCGCCATGCTGCACCGGGTCATGGCCGAGCGCCGCGCCGGCCAGATCGAATACCAGCTGGCGCCGGTGGGCGGGCGCTCGGGCTGGACCGAGATACGCGCCTTTCCGGTGCAGGACGGCGGCATCGCGATCTTCTTCCGCGACATCACCGACCGCAAGCTGGCCGAGGAAAAGCTGAAGGCGGCCGACCAGCGCAAGGACGAATTCCTGGCCATGCTGGCCCACGAACTGCGCAACCCGCTGGCGCCGATCAAGTCGGCCGCCATGCTGCTCGACATGGGCATGCTCAACGAAACCCGGGTGCGCCAGAGCAGCGCCATCATCGGGCGCCAGGTGAAGCACATGACGCGCCTGGTCGACGATTTGCTCGACGTGTCGCGCGTGACGCGCGGCCTGATCGTGCTCGACAAGGCGGTGCTGGACGTGCGCACCATCGTCGACGAGGCGGTGGAGCAGGTGCGCCCGCTGCTGCTGGCGCGGCGCCAGGCCCTGGGCGTGCACCTGCCTGCCGTGCCGCTGAGCGTGGAAGGCGACCGCGCGCGCCTGGTGCAGGTGCTGGCGAATCTGCTGAACAACGCCGTCAAGTACACGCCCGAGGAATGCGCCATCGACATCGAAGTGCGCCACCAGGACGGCATGCTGGAACTGGCCGTGTGCGACGAAGGCATCGGCATGGAGCCGGAACTGACCGAGCGCGCCTTCGATCTGTTCGCCCAGGCCAAGCGCTCCAGCGACCGCTCGCAGGGCGGCCTCGGACTGGGGCTGGCGCTGGTGCGCAACCTGGTCGAGCTGCATGGTGGGACGGTCGGCTGCGCCAGCCCGGGGCCGGGGCGGGGCAGTACCTTTACGGTGAGGCTGCCTTTGGTGACGCCGGTGGCGCCGGCCGAAACCCCTGCCGCCGGCGGCGCCGCGCCGGGCGGGCGGCTGAAGGTGATGGTGGTGGACGACAACGTCGACGCCGCCGAAACGCTGTCGATGCTGCTCGACGCGGCCGGGCACGAGGTCGAAGTCGAGCACGATTCGCGCCGCGCCCTGGAGCGCGCCCGCACCGCGCCGCCCGACGTCTTCCTGCTCGACATCGGCCTGCCCGAGATCGACGGCAACGAACTGGCGCGGCGCCTGCATGCCCAGCCCGAGACGGCGGGCAGCGTGCTGATCGCGGTGTCGGGTTACGGGCAGGAGCAGGACAAGCGCGCCGCACGCGAGGCGGGGTTCCGGCATCACCTGGTCAAGCCGGTGGATTTCGACCAGTTGGCGGAATTGCTGGCCAGTGTGCATGGGGCGGTGGCGTGAAGGATCGTTTGGTGTAGAACGCGTGGGCGCCCCGTGCCCACGCGTCGATCGATAGCGGCTGACTACCCACGCACGCGCCGCTATCGGTCAACGCATCAACACATCAACGCATCTGCGTGTAATTCACCGGCACAAACCGATACCCCTTGCCTTCGGTACGCAAATGCCCCAGCCCCGGGAACTGCAAATGCGCGCCGCCGATCAGCGAGCCATCCTTTGCCGCCATGTCGAACAGCTTCTTGCGCGCCGCCGCGGCCGCCTTCTGGTCGCCGTCGAAGCCGATCGTCACCGCCGGGTTCTCGAACTGCACCGCCGCCACGTGGATCAGGTCGCCGATCAGCATCATCTTCTGGCCGCCGCTCTCGACCACGAAGGTGGTGTGCCCCGGCGTATGCCCATGTCCGCCCAGCGAACGGAAGCCCGGCGACACCTCGACATCGCCTTCGAAGGTCTTGAACCTGCCCGCCTTGATGTAGGGATCGAGCGCCGCCATCGCATTCTTGAACGTGCCCTTGCCGTCGGCCGGCGCCTTGTCCATGTTCGCCTGGCTCAGCCAGTGGTCGGCCTCAAGCTTCGATGCGCGCACGGTGGCGTTCGGGAAGGCCGGTTGCGCCGAACCCGTCAAGCCGCCCAGGTGATCGCTGTGGAAGTGGGTCAGGTAGACCTCGTCGACCTGCTCGGGCGTGTAGCCGGCCGCCTTCATGTTGGCCAGCAGCTTGCCCAGCGTCGGTCCGAACAATACGCCCGCGCCGGTGTCGACCAGGATCAGCTTCTTGCCGGTGTTGACCAGGAAGGCGTTGTCCGACGTTTCGAGCGGGGCTTTCAGGAAGGACTTCGCCAGCGTGGCCTGCGTCTTCTCGGCCTTGTCGCTCAGCAGCTTGTCGACCGGCAGGTCGACGGTGCCGTCGGACAGCGGCGTGATTTCGAACTGGCCCAGCATCACGCGGAAGTAGCCGGGGGCAGGGGTCTTCGCCATCGGGGCGGCGGCAAAGGAAGGGGCGGCGATGCAGGCGGCAGCGCAGGCAGCGGCCAGCGCGCGCAGGACGGTCTTGTTCATGGGTTCTCCGGAGATGACGCGGTGTGCGTAAACGATAATATTGCGCATCCTACATCAAGCGTCGGAGAACCGTTGGGCAGCCCTGCGGCCGCCCAGAAGGCAGCGCTTACTTCTTCGCCGCGAATGCCTTTTTGAGTTCGTCGGCCGCGAACTGCTCCGCTTCCTTGGCCTTCGGCACCACGGCGCCCATGCCGAAGAATTCGTGGGTCACGCCGCTGTATTCCTTGTAGTTCACGG
>DAMABW010000016.1:0-3103 GCA_031999925.1 Massilia sp.
GGTGTCGCCCTCGGGCTTGCCCTCGACGGCCACGCGCAGCACGCTGTCGCGCACCGAGCGCAGGTCGGACACGCGGCCCTGCAGCACCGGGCCGGCGTCGAAAATGTCGACGTAGCCGTCGTAGTGCATGCCCTCCTGCTCCAGCAGCTTGCGCGCCGGGAGGGTCGAACGGTGCACCTGGCCGATCACTTCGCGCGCCGAATCCGGCAGGTAGTCCACGTACAGCGGCTGGCGCGGCATCAGCTCGGCGATGAAGGATTTTTTTCCGATGGCGGTCAGGCCGTCGACGTGGTTGAAGTCCATCTTGAAGAAATGGCGGCCCAGGCCTTCGTAGAAGGGACTGGTGCCGTCTTCCAGCAAATAGCCGCGCATCTCGGCGATGATCTTCTCGGTGAACAGCTGCTGGAACTGGGCGATGAACAGGAAGCGGCTTTTCGACAGCCACTTGCCGTTGTAGCCGCCGCTGCGGTAGTCCGGCTGCAGGAACAGCGAGCACAGTTCGGTCGCGCCGGTGAGGTCGTTCGACAGGTACAGGGTTTCCATGCGCGTGAACACGTTCAGTTCGCGGCTGGAATGCACCAGGGTGCCGATGCGGTAGTTATAGAACGGTTCGGTCAGGCCGACCGCGCCCTTGATGGCGCAGATGCCGGCCAGGCGGCCGTTGCTCGTGTCTTCGAGCACGAACATGTAGTCGCGCTCTTCGGGCGGAATCGTCTCGGCAAACGAGGCGACCGCGCAATCGACGCGGTCGCCGAGCATCTTGCGGTCGGGCTTCAGGGTGGTCATGCCGCTGCCGACCTGGGTGGCCAGGTCGATCAGGCCGTCGAGGTCGGAGGCGGCAATGGAACGAATGACGAGCATGGTGCCTCTCTCAGATTCTGACGCAGATGACGGAGTCGCCCGGCGCCACACCCAGCGCCTGCTGGGCCTCGGCCGGCAGGCAGATGGCGTCGGAGGTGTCGCAGGACGGGCAGGCCACGGTGACGGCGCGGAAGCGGTCGGCGCCCGTCGCCACCGCGTAGGTGACGGTGGCGCCATTGCCGCGCGATGCGCTCTCGACGCGGCGCTGCTGCGAGCCGCAGAACGAACGCAGCGACAGCTTGTGGGCCGCCAGGATCGGGCCGCCGTCGAAGATGTCGACATATTCGTCCGCTTCGAAACCCTCTTCCGTGAGCAGCTTGAAGGCCAACTGGCCGCTCGGATGGATCTGGCCCATCGCCGCCTGGGCGTCGCCCGGCAGCAGCGGCACGTACACCGGATAGTGCGGCATCAGCTCGACGATCAGGGTGCGGTTGCGCGCCCCGCCAATGATGCGCTCGGCCTCCAGGAAATCCATCTTGAAGAACTTGCGGCCCAGCGCATTCCAGAACGGCGACTGGCCATCGCCATCGGTCACGCCCGGCATCGGCACGAAGAAGCGGTCGCCGAAGCGGTGTGGCGCCAATGCCGCGTACAGCAGGCGCGCACGCGACAGCAGCGCGGCCTCGATGCCGGCACGCTCGCGGTCGCGCAGATTGAAACCGGCCAGCTGCGAGCAGGCGGTGAGTTCCGAGCACAGGGTCAGCGCGTGCACGCTGTGGCTGATGTTCAGGTCGCGCGAGACCTGCTGGATGACGTCGTTGCGGAAGGCGAAATAGGTGCCGTTCGAGCCGGCCGACGCGTGCACGGCGGCGGTGCCAACGACTTCATTGCTGGCCGTGTCTTCGAGCACGAACAGATAGGACTCTTCGCTCGGGATGTCGACCTGCGCCGCGAACGAGGCGATGGAACGCTCGACAAAGGCGGTGATCGCGTCGCGCGTACGCGGCAGCGTGTGCACTCCCGGCGTCGTGACCGCGGCCAGGCTTTCGAGCGCGCCGATATCCGACAGTTCTACCGGACGGACAACATACATGTGAACTCCCAAAAAGACCTCAGTGCAAACGAACGGAGGCCCGCGCTGTTCCGCGGGCCTTGTTACTGCAGCGTGCTATGGCTTTTCGCGGATCAGGCGGCCAGGAACTGCTCGACGGCGGCGCGCATGATGCGGTCGGCTTCGGCGATCTGCTCGTCCGAGACGATCAGCGCCGGCGCCAGGCGCACGACGTCGAAGCCGGCCACCAGCAGCATCAGGCCGAGGCCTTCGGCGACCTTGGTCAGGTCCTTGGCGCGGCCCTTGTAGCCTTCGGCCATCGGCAGGCCGATCAGCAGGCCCATGCCGCGTGCCTTGCCGAACAGCTGCGGGTAGTCGGCGGAGAGCTTGTCCAGGTTCGCGAAGATCTTGGCGCTGGCTTCCTTCACGCGTGCCAGGAAGGCTGGCTGGTTGATCGTTTCGATCACGTTCAACGCGACGGTGGCGGCCAGCGGGTTGCCGCCGTAGGTGGTGCCGTGCGAGCCGACGTTGAAGTGCTCGGCGATCGCGTTCGTGGTGAGCATGGCGCCGATCGGGTAGCCGTTGCCGAGTGCCTTGGCGCTGGTCAGGATGTCCGGGGTCACGCCGGTTTCCATGTAGGTGTACAGGGTGCCGGTGCGGCCCACGCCCGATTGCACTTCGTCGAAGATCAGCAGCGCGCCGGTCTTGTCGCACAGCTCGCGCAGGGCTTGCAGGTATTCCTTGTTGCCCGGGATGACGCCGCCTTCGCCCTGGATCGGCTCGACGATCACGGCCGCCACGTCATCGAGGATGGCGGCGCGCGCCGCATCGATGTCATTGTACGGAATGTGGTTGATTTCCTGCGGCAGCGGCTCGAAGCCTTCGGTGTACTTCGGCTGGCCGCCGACCGAGACGGTGAACAGGGTGCGACCGTGGAAGGACGACAGGCAGGAAACGATGCGCGACTTGTGCGGGCCGAACTTGGTGTGCGCGTACTTGCGCGCCAGTTTCAGCGCCGCTTCGTTCGCTTCGGCGCCCGAGTTGCAGAAGAAGGCGCGGTCGGCGAAGGTGGCTTCGGTCAGGGCCGCACCCAGGCGCAGCACCGGCTCGTTGGTGTAGCCGTTGCCGAGGTGCCAGAGGGTGTTGATCTGCTTGGTCATCGCATCGACCAGCACCGGGTTGCAGTGGCCCAGGCTCGACACGGCGATGCCGGAGGTGAAATCGAGGTAGTGCTTGCCTTCCTGGTCCCAC
>DAMABW010000016.1:3113-3840 GCA_031999925.1 Massilia sp.
GGTCCCACACGTCCAGGCCCGAAGCGCGCACCGGCACCATCGCAGCCGGAGCGTAGGTCGGGACGAGGACTTCGTCGAAGGTCTGCCGAGTGACAGGCCGCGTTGTGACACCCGAATCAAGCTTTGCGTTCATGACTTTTTCCTCATCCTAAGTTCGTGACAGGCGCACGGAGAGCCGGGCGCCGAGTCTGGTCATTATAGGAAGGCTACCAGGCAAGTTCTTGCAGAAGTGCGACGGGGATTTTCATTTTTGGCCGAATGGCCTGGCGGCGGGGCGTACATACGCGCAATGCATGCGCGTGGCGGCAGACCCGCATGCCGCAGGTCCGCCACGTCTTGCAGTATCAGGCTTTGCGACGGCGGCTGGCGGCGAAGCCGGCCAGGCCCAGGCCCAGCAGCGCCAGCGAAGCCGGTTCCGGCACGTCGCTGGCTGCGACATTGCCGTTGATCGTCAACGTGTACGTCATCGGCCCATGGCCATGGTTGGTCGAGATCGCATTGGCATTACGGTCCCAGAAACTGCCGTGCGTCGTGATCCACGCGGTATAGCTGCCGGCGGCCAGGTTCAGGGACAGGAAGCTGTCCAGATCACCGCCGCTATCATCGTTCTCGCTAATATACTTCGAGTTGTCGAGCACATTGGTACCGGAAAACACGCCAAGCCACGCATCGGTGTTGCCATCGAGGAAGAACGTGGTCGTGCCTGCTTTGGTCACATCGAAGTTGT
>DAMABW010000016.1:3850-25483 GCA_031999925.1 Massilia sp.
TGCCGACAGCGAGCACATGGCTGCGAGCGCAAATGCGGAAATTGCGCGGATTGGCGAGAACTTGGCGTAGCCAGCTTTCTTTTCGTTTTTCATTGCTTTGGCAGCTTTCATTTTTTATCCCTGTTGTTATTTATGTATGCGGCGCTGGTCGTTGGCACGACCTACGCTGGAAAGAAAGGGAGAGTCATCGACCAATGCAATGCTCATCCAGTCCAGAGATATCAAGCATGAAACGTGCCACCTAATCGAATTCAGTGTAAGCAATTGAATTAACTAGTATTCTCCTGCGAAGCGATTTCTTTGACGCAGCAACTGTAGCTCAAGTGTAAATATTTCCGACAGGATAGCGTAGTTGCCAAAAAAACATTAATTGGCAATTCCAGGCTTGCCCGATGTATCGCGGGATATTGAACGTACCACCAGCGAACGCAGAAACGCCGTCGTCTTATTCGGCCAGGCGGCGCTGCCGCTCCTCGCGCGGCGTATTCCCGAATAGCGCCCCAAACGCCGTCGAAAAATGCGAGCCCGACGAAAACCCGCACATCAGCCCGACCTGCACGATCGAATAATTCGTATCGAGCAGCAGTTGCCGTGCCCGCGTCAGGCGCAATTCGAGGTAATAGCGTGACGGCAAACTGCCCAGATACTGCTTGAACAGCCGTTCCAACTGGCGCCGCGACACGCCCGCCAGTTGGGCGATCTCGTCGGTCGACAGCGGCTCTTCGATATTTGCTTCCATCAAGGTCACCGCCTCGGTCAGCTTCGGCTGCAGCGCACCGAAGCGCGCCTGCAGGGCCACGCGCTGGCGCTCTTCCTTGCCGCGCACCCGGTCGACACACAAGATCTCTTTCACCTGCGCCTGCACGGTCGAGCCGAAAATGATGTCGATCAAGGTCAGCGCGAAATCGACGGACGCCGCCCCGCCGCAGCAGGTCAAACGTTCGCCTTCGATTTCATAGAGGTGGGGCGTGAAGACGGCCTGGTCGGCGCGGCTGTCGGCGCCGGCGTACAGCGACCACGGCAGCGCGGTGCGCACGCCGTTCAGGGCGCCGGCCTCGGCCAGCCATAGCACGCCGGCGCCTACGCCGCCCCAGAACGGCGCGGCGCGGCAGCGCTCGACCAGGGCGCGGAAGTTGGCCGGTTTCAGGCCGGCCTGGGCTTCGTCGGCGGCCAGCAGCACCAGGTGCCAGTGACGCTGGGCGTCGCTGGTGAATTTGTCGGGACTGCGCACGTCTACATGCAGGCGCTCGGGGCCGAGGATCTTCGCGGCCAGGCGCAGCGGCTGGGCCAGGCCCGACCAGCTCATCGTGTCCGGCTCGCCGGCATTCACGAGCAATACGCGCAGCGGCCTTTCCTGCGCCAGGCGGGACAGTTCAGCTTGCGGCATTGAAGCGGGTCGGGACGTTGTTCACTCGGGAGCAAGCGCGGCGGATGGCCGGCGTTCGGAATTCCATTGACTGACTATCATACCGGAGATCAACAGCAAGCCACCGAGCCAGCCCCGCGCCGTCAAGGCTTCGCCCAGCCAGAAATAGCCGAAGAAGGCGGCCGCGGCCGGCTCGAAGGCATACACCACCGCCGCCTCGTTGGCTGAGGTGCGCGACTGGCCCCAGGTTTGCAGCGAGATGATGGCGGCGGTGGCGACCACGCCCAGGTAGGCGAAGTTCCAGCCGTGCTGGCCAAGCTTGCCGAATACGCCGTCGAGATAGGCGGCGCGCGCCACCGCGTCGCCCGGCAATTCGCGCGCCAGCAGCCAGAGCGCGGCGCACAGGCCGACGGTGCCGATCTGGGCAGCGGTCACGGTGAGCAGGCGCGTGGCGCGCCGGGTCTGCACTTCCATCACCTTGATGTAGACGCCGAAGCACAGCGCGCTCATCAGGGCGAGCGAGTCGCCGGTACCCCAGGCGCCGCCGTCCCAGCACAGGGCGGCCAGGCCGGCAATCGACATGACCAGGGCCAGCACGATGCGGCGCTCGGGCAGGCGGCCGGCCAGCACACCGAGCAGCGGGACCACCAGCACGTTCAGGCCGCAGATGAAGGCGTTGCGGTTCGAGCTGGTCAAGGCCAGGCCCTCGACCTGGAACACGAAGCAGAAAAACAACAAAGCGCCGAGGATGGCGCCGGCGCGCATGTCGGCCAGCTTGCCGCGCCACAGGAAGGGCGACAGCAGCAAGGCGGCCAGGACAAAGCGCACGAGAATGATCCAGACCGCCGAGAAATGGCCGGTCAGGTCTTTCATTGCCGGGAAGGTCGTGCCCCAGACCAGCGTGACGAGCAAGAGAGCGAATATGCCGTGGAGATGGCGGGTCATGGATGGGGGCGCGGGCAAAACGCGTATGGTAACGCGCCTCGCCCATAAAAGGCCAACCGTCATCGCAGGTAAGCCGGCGACGGCTATAATCTCCCTTCATGGGGGAACGATATTTAAAGAGCGTCCGCTTGCTGGCCGAATGCCTGCAGGGCTTCGAACGGTATTCGGGCGAATCCGTGCGCCAGCACGGTTTGACGCACGCGCAATTCGATATCATCGCCACACTCGGCAATACCAGCGGCATGAGCTACAAGGAACTCGGCGAGCGCACCCTGATTACCAAGGGCACGCTCACCGGCGTCATCGAGCGGCTCGATCAGAAAGGCCTGGTGCTGCGCGAACGCAGCAACGAGGACAAGCGCTCGTATTTCGTGCGCCTGACCGAGCGTGGCGAAGCGGTGTTTCGCGATGTGTTCCCGAAGGTGGTTGCACACGGAAAGCAATTGTTTGAGGATTTCAGCGATGCCGAATTCGACGAGGTCGATGGCGCGCTGAAGAAATTGCGCGAACGGATACTCGGGGGCAGGACGCCCTCCCCTTTATCAACACAACAAAAGGAATCATCTTGAAAACTTCCCTGATCGACGGCAAGAAGCCGGCCCACTTCGACAAGCACATCATCGGCAACATCCTGCTCGACGTCGCTCCGGAAGCCGAAGTGCGCGAGGAAGCCATGCTGATCGGCGTGCGCAACGAAGACGGCGAGATCTACCGCCTGATCGGCGCGACCAAGCTGAACAGCTTCATGAACGCCGTCGAGGAACTGTTCGACCTGGGCCTGGTCGACGAACTGCAAGATACCGAAGAGCCGAAGGAAGACTGCGACGCCATCTTCAGCGAGCCGTAATCCCGGCCCGCGTTGTAAAAAGATGCTCCGGAGCAAATACTCCGGAGTGTGGCTGTTCGCAGGGAGTATAATTTTTCGATGGACAGACTAGACGCCCTCAAGAGCATCGCCGCCCAGGCCATCCGCGGCGAACTCAGCTTCCCGACGAATGTCGACGCCACGCTCAAGCTGCAGCGTGCGCTGAACGATCCCGATTGCCACGCCGATATCGCGGCGCGCCTGGTACAGGCCGAACCGCTGCTGGCCGCGCGCACCGTGGCGATCGCCAACTCCGTTACCTACAACCGCGCCGGCAACGACGTGACCAACGTGCGCGCCGCCGTGCAGCGCGTGGGTTTCCGCACGCTCGGTGCGCTGGCGGCATCGGTGATCGTACGCCAACTCAGTAGCGAGATCAGCGATCCGGTGCTGCGCGCCAAGGCCGATCAATTGTGGCGCCACTCGGCCCACGTGGCGGCCCTGGCCCAGGTGATCGCGCGCCGGGTGTCGTTTGTCGATCCGGAGACGGCGATGTTTGCCGGGATCGTGCACGAGGTGGGCGGGTTCTACCTGCTGTCGCAGGCGCACGCGTATCCGGGGTTGATCGAAGGCGGCGCCGAGGATTGGCTGGAGCATGGCGAAGTGGCGATCGGCCGCGGCGTGCTGCTCAAGCTGGGCGTACCGGCGCCGGTGATGGGGGCGATCGAGGCCATGTGGAATGGCATGCGTGCCTTGCCGCCGGAAACCCTGGGAGACACCTTGTTGCTGGCGAACGATTTGTCGCCTGAGCATTCGCCCTTGCTGGAACGGCCGGGTGCGACCAGCGTGCAAGCGGCGGCGACCATCGATTTCGCGGTGGGCGATGGGACGCTGGCAAGGATCATGGAAGAGTCGGCGGAAGAGGTGCAGAGCCTGACGTCGGCGTTGTTGTAAGGCGGTTTGTTCAGCCGGTAATGGGGCGGTTGCCTGTTCTGTTAGTGGTGGGTTGAATCCGCGTGGGCAGTGGGGCTGGCTAAATGCCAGCACCACACATGCCCACCCTACGGTCACCGCTGACAGCAAGCGCATACAAAAAGCCCGTTCTTCACCACTCGTAGCGAGTTCATACGAAACGCGGATACGCAACGTATCCCGTAGGGTGGGCACTCCGTGCCCACGCGGATTCAACCCACCAATAACGCCAACAGGCAACAGCCCCGATAACGGCCCGTGCGCTGCCTTTCCAACCCATTACACCAAAAAAAATGCCCACTCCTGAGAGCGGGCAAAAGTCCAAAACTAGGGATGTCCTGAAAGAGACAGCTCCACTATAGTTCCCGGTTCCCACACACTCCGTGCGCCAATTCACATTCATGTGACATTTCCCTTTTATTCGTCACACAAGCGAATTGGACAAAAAAAAACCCGCTCCAAACGGAGCGGGTGAAGTCCAAAACTAGGGATGTCCTGAAAGAGACAGGTTCACTATACGGTTCGGCCACCCCGGCACTCTGTGCGATAACTCACACAACTCCAGGAAATGTCACATTTCGACAAATTCCTTGTAAAAATCGATGTCCGGAAAAAGCTTATAAATAAAAAAGCCGCCACGGCCTGGACCGTGGCGGCTTGTATCATGCGCAGCGAATAATCAAACCACGGCGCCGTCGGTCTCGTCTTTTTCCTTGACCGGCTTGATCAGGTCTTCGCGCTTCACGCCGAACCACATTGCCAGCGCGGCAGCCACGAACACCGACGAGTAAATACCGAAGCAGATACCGATCGTCAGCGCCATTGCGAAGTAGTGCAGCGACGGGCCGCCGAAGAACAGCATCGACAGCACCATCATCTGGGTCGATGCGTGGGTGATGATGGTACGCGAGATGGTGCTCGTGATCGCGTGATCGATAACCTCGGTCACGCTCATCTTGCGCTGCTTGCGGAAGGTTTCGCGAATCCGGTCGAAGATGACCACCGATTCATTCACGGAGTACCCCAGCACCGCCAGGATCGCCGCCAGCACCGTCAGCGAGAATTCCCACTGGAAGAAGGCGAAGAAGCCCAGGATGATGACCACGTCGTGCAGGTTGGCCAGGATCGCGGCCACGGCGAATTTCCACTCGAAGCGCACGGCCAGGTAGATCACCACGCCGACCACGACCATGATCAGCGCGTGCAGGCCGCTCTCGGCCAGTTCGTCGCCGACCTGCGGGCCGACGAAGTCGACACGCTGCAGGGTCACCAGTTCGGCGCCGGCTGCATTCGCGCAGCTGGTGCGTTCGATCTGCTGGCCCTTTTCCGTCACGTTGATCTGTTTCGGGGTGCCGCCTTCCGAAGCGCAAACCGCCTTGAAGGCTTCGCCCGACACGGTCGAGCCAACCGCGGTCTTCACCGGCGGCAGGCGCAGCATGATGTCCTGGGCGGTGCCGAAGCTCGCCACTTCAGGCGCTTCATGGCCGATCGAGCGCAGCGTGGCGCGGATCTTTTCCTGGTCCGCCGCATGCGGGTAACGCAGTTCCATCACGGTACCACCGGTGAATTCCACCGAGAAGTGCAGCGGCTTGGTGATCAGGAAGAACACGGCAGCCAAGAACGTCAGCGCCGAAATCACGTTGAAGATCAACGCGTGGCGCATGAACGGGATGTCCCGCTTGATTTTGAAAAATTCCATGACAGTTCCTCGTCTTTATTTCTTTTCAGCGGGCAGGCCCGGGGTCCAGACCGTACCGACCGACAGCTTGGTCACTTTCTTGCCGCGGCGGCCGTACCACAGGTTCACGAAGCCGCGCGAAACGAACACGGCCGAGAACATCGAGGTCAGGATGCCCAGGGTGTGCACCACGGCAAAGCCGCGCACCGCACCGGTACCGAAGATCAGCAGCGCCAGGCCGACGATCAGGGTGGTCACGTTGGAGTCGAAAATCGTGTCCCAGGCGTGGCTGAAACCATGCGTGATTGCCTGCTGCGGCGTGGCGCCGGCACGCAATTCCTCGCGAATACGCTCGTTGATCAGCACGTTGGCGTCAATTGCCATACCAAGCGCCAGCGCGATTGCCGCGATACCCGGCAAGGTCAGGGTGGCTTGCAGCATCGACAGCAGGGCCAGCAGGAACAGCACGTTGGCCGCCAGCGCGACCGCGCTGAACACACCGAACATGTGGTAGTAGATGATCATGAAGACGGCAATCGCCACGAAGCCCCACAGGGTCGAGTGCAGGCCGCGCGAAATGTTCTCGGCGCCGAGCTGCGGGCCGACCACGCGTTCTTCGATGAATTCCATCGGTGCCGACAGGGCGCCCGAGCGCAGCAGCAGGGCCAGTTCGGTGGCTTCCTGGCTGTTGCCGATGCCGGTGATCTGGAAAGTGGAACCGAGTTCGCTCTGGATGGTCGGCGCCGACGGCACGGTGTACTTGCCCTTCTCTTTCAGCAGGATCGCCATGCGCTTGCCGACGTTTTCGCGGGTCACCAGGCGGATCTTGCGGCCGCCGTCGCCGTTCAGGTCGACCGAGACGGCCGGCTGCTGGTTCTGGTCGAAGCTGGCAACGGCGCCGGTGATGTAGTCGCCGGTCAGGATGATGTCTTTCGACACCACGACCGGGGCGCCCCGGCCTTCGGTGAACAGTTCCGAGTTCAGCGGGATCGTGCTGGAGAGCTCGGTGCCCGGGGTCACGCTATTGTCGACCAGGCGCAGTTCCAGGGTGGCGGTGCGGCCGATCAGGTCTTTTGCACGGGCCACGTCTTGCACGCCAGGCAATTGCACGATGATGCGGTCGGCGCCCTGGCGCTGGATGACCGGCTCGGTCACGCCGAGTTCGTTGATACGCTTCGACAGGGTCGAAATGTTCTGGTTGACGCCTTCCTCGACGATGCGCTTCAGGGCATCGGCTTTCATGGTGGCGATCAGTTTCAGTTCGGTACCGTCGGCGGCATCGGCCAGCGTCAGGTCGGCCATCTGCTTGCCCAGCACGTTGCGGGCGGCGGTGCGGGTCTGCTCGTCGCGGAAGGACACTTCGATGGCGTTGCCGTTGCGCTCGATGCCGGCGTGACGCACGTTGGCGTCGCGCAGGATGCTGCGGACACTGGTCTGGGTGCTCTTGATGCGGGTTTCGAGCACTTCCTTCGAGTTGACTTGCAGCAGGAAGTGGACGCCGCCGCGCAGGTCGAGGCCGAGATTCATCGGCAGCGCGCGCACGGCCTGCATCCAGGCCGGGGTGTTCTTCACCAGGTTGACGGTGACAATGTAATCGGGGTCGGTCTGGTCACGGTTCAGCTGGCGTTCGAGCGCGAGCTTGGCCTTGAACTGGGCATCGGTGCTGTCGAAGCGGGCACGCACGGCGGTCGAGTTGCCGGAGCCGTCGAGCGTGACCTGGTTGGCCGGAACACCTTCGCGTTTCAGCACGTCGGCAATCTGGGCCGAGGTGTCGCTCGTGATCTTGACCGTTGTCTTGCCAGTCGTCACTTGCAACGCCGGCGATTCGCCGAAGTAGTTGGGCGCCGTGTACAGCGCGCCCAGCAGGAGCGCGACAGCGATCAGTATGTATTTCCAGAGCGGATAGCGATTCATGATGTTCCAGCGTTCTATGTTGAGCGGCGTGCGGCCCATAGACAGGGCCGCAGCGCTTGGCTTACAGGGACTTCAGGGTGCCCTTCGGCAGCAGGGTGGTGACGGCGTTCTTTTGCACGATCATCTCGGTGCCGGTCGCGATTTCCAGGGTGACGTAGGCGTCCTTCACTTGCACGACGCGGCCCAGGATGCCGCCGGCGGTGACCACTTCGTCGCCCTTGGCGAGCGCATCCATCATCGCCTTGGCTTCTTTCTGGCGCTTCTGCTGCGGACGGATCATCAGGAAATACATGACCACGAACATGATCAGGATCGGCGAATAGCCGAGCAGACTGCTCATCATGTCTGGATTGGCTGCGGCCGCGGTTTGCGCGTAAGCGTTGGAAATGAACACAAGGACTCCGATTATGAGATAAAAAAAACAGCGCTGTATTCTAGCACCGGCGAACTGCCAGCGGCCATTCCGCCGCATGTGGGGTTGGCTGTAAAAAATGCAAGTAGGAAATCAACAACAGCGGCGTTGGTTTTCGTAGGGTGGGCACTCGTGCCCACCCGGTTGGACCGGTGCGTACCGTAACGTCCGTGCTCGCAACGTTCGATTGATCAACCAGGGCACAGCGTGGGCACAAGTGCCTTTCGTGGCCCGGCCCACCCTACAAAACCAGGAAGTGGGCGCTTACCTCATCCGTTCGCGCAGATACGCCACCACCCTCCCCGCCCGCGCCGACAGGGGCCACTCGGCCCGGTGGACCAGCCACAAGCTATCCACCACCGGCGCCGCCTGCTCCACCACCCGCACCGCCGCCGCGTTCGCAAACGCCTGGCGCGCATGACGCGGAATCACCGTGAACCCCAGCCCGCGCGCCACCGGCTCCAGGATCAGTCCGATCTGGTTCACGAAGCCGCTGCACGGCAACTTGCGCACGCCCGGATTGTCGGGAAACGCCCGGCTCAGCAAACGCGTGGCCATCGCCTGCCCATCGGGATGGTCGATGTAGCCCAGCCGCTCCAGGTCGCCCCAGCCCCGCACCTCGGCCCCGGCCGGCACCACCAGTTCCAGCGGTTCCTCGATGAACAGCTCGGCCGCGAGGCGCGGATCGTCCGGCTTCAGGGTCAACAGGCCGATTTCGAAACGGTTGTCCAGTACGGCGTCGCGGATTTCCGGGTCCGGCGCGAAGCGGTGGCGCACCGCCAGCCCGCGGTGCAGCACCTGCCAGTCGAGCAGCAGCGGATACAGCGCCAGCCCCACGCTGCCCGGCGTGACCAGGCTGATCTCGCCGGTCTCGGCGCTGGCATCGAGCAGGCGCAACTGCAAGCGCTGGTCGGCGCCGGCGACTTCCCGGCAATAGTCGAGCAGCGCGCGGCCGGCGGGTGTCATCTCGATCTGGCGCGGGCGGCGGATCAACAACGCGCCGCAGGCGTCTTCCAGGTGGCCGATGTGCTGGCTGACCGCCGCCTGGGTCAGGCCCAGCTTGTCGGCCGCGCGCGTAAAGCTGCCGGCCTCGACCACCGCAGCATAGGTGCGCAGCCACTGCGGACTCAGCATAAGCAACTCTTATGGAATTGATAAGGATGCATTAGTTTACATTAAGTGGCACGACACGTAGGCTGGCCGCATCATTGTTTACAGGAAGCGACACGATGCCACCTACCTATCCACGCAGCTTTTCCCACATCGGCCTCTCGGTTACCGACCTCGACGCCGCCATCAAGTTCTATACCGAAATTATGGGCTGGTACCTGATCATGGCGCCGACCACGATCAAGGAAGACGATAGCGCCATTGGCGTGATGTGCACCGATGTCTTCGGCGCCGGCTGGTCGTCGTTCCGGATCGCCCACCTGTCGACCGGCGACCGCGTTGGCGTGGAAATCTTCGAATTCCCGAACGCCGAGCGTCGGGCGAATAATTTCGAATACTGGAAAACCGGCGTCTTCCACTTCTGCGTACAGGACCCGGATGTCGAAGGCTTGGCCGAAAAGATCGTTTCGGCCGGTGGCAAGCAGAGAATGCCGGTTCGGGAGTATTATCCCGGTGAGAAGCCCTACCGCATGGTCTATATGGAAGACCCGTTCGGCAACATCATCGAGATCTACAGCCACAGCTACGAGCTGACCTATTCGGCCGGCGCTTACCAGTAAATCCCGCTTTTCCCCGTTCCGCGCAGCCTTTCTATATGGCCGCGCAGGACAGTCACACCCTCGTAAAAAGAATCGCATTCATGTCAGCACTGTTTACTCCCTTTACCCTCAAGGATGTCACCCTGCGCAACCGCATCGCGGTGCCGCCGATGTGCCAGTACAGCGCCACCGATGGCTACACCAACGAGTGGCACACCACCCACTACGAAAGCATCGCGCGCGGCGGCGCCGGCCTGGTGATCGTGGAAGCCACCGGCGTGTCGCCGGAAGGCCGCATCACCCCGGGCTGCCTCGGCCTGTGGTCGGACGAGCACGTGCCGGGCCTGGCGCGCATCGCCGACGGGATCAAGGCCGGCGGCGCCGTCGCCGGCATCCAGATCGGCCACGCCGGCCGCAAGGCCAGCGCCCAGCGTCCATGGGAAGGCGACGACCACATTCCAACGAGCGACCCGCGCAGCTGGGAAACCATCTCGCCATCGGCGGTCGCCTTTGGCGCCAACCTGCCGCAAGTGCCGAAAGAGATGACGATTGCCGACATCGAGCGCGTGAAGGCCGACTTCGTTGCCGCCGCACGCCGCGCCCTGGAGGCCGGCTTCGAATGGCTGGAGCTGCACTTCGCCCACGGCTACCTCGGCCAGAGCTTCTTCTCGGTGCACGCAAATCAGCGTACCGACGACTATGGCGGCAGCTTCGCCGGCCGCAGCCGCTTCCTGCTCGAGACCCTGGCCGCCGTGCGCGCCGTCTGGCCCGAGCGCTTCCCGCTGACCGCGCGCTTCGGCGTGATCGAGTTCGACGGCCGCGACGAAGAGACCCTGAACGAATCGATCGAACTGACGCGCCAGTTCCGCGCCGGCGGCCTGGACATGCTGAACGTCAGCGTGGGCTTCTCGACGCCGGACGCGAGCATTCCCTGGGCCTCGGGCTTCCTGGCGCCGATTGCCGAGCGCGTGAAGCGCGAGACTGGCTTGCCGGTGGCGTCATCGTGGAACATCGATTCGCCGGCGGTGGCCGAGCGTGTGGTTACCGAGGGGCAGATGGACCTGGTGATGATCGGACGTGCGCACCTGGGCAATCCGCATTACACGTATGCGGCGGCCAAGGCGCTGGGGCTGGAAAAGCCGTCGTGGACGCTGCCGGCGCCGTATGCGCACTGGCTGGAGCGGTATCGCGCGGCGGAGTGATCGATAAAGGTGGAATGAAAAACGCGGCTCGAGGGCCGCGTTTTTATTTGCTGTTGGGGTTTGTAGGGTGGACTCCCGAGTCCACGCGGTACAACGTTTGCATATCGTGGGGTATGCAAAGGTACGACAGCGTGGACACAGGTGTCCACCCTACGAAACCTCACACCCCGCGCGAACGATCCGCCGCGAATTTCAAGCGGAACGCATGGAACCCATCCGCATCGATCGCATCGCGGATCTCCTGCATCAGGTTCAGGTAATAGTGCAGGTTGTGAATCGTGTTCAAGCGCGCACCCAGGATCTCGTTCGAGCGGTGCAGGTGGTGCAGGTAGGCGCGCGAGAAGTTGGTGCAGCAGTAGCAGGTGCACGATTCGTCCAGCGGCGCCATGTCTTCTTTATAGCGCGCGTTCTTGATCTTCACGTCGCCGAAGCGCGTGAACAGCCAGCCGTTGCGCGCATTCCGGGTCGGCATCACGCAGTCGAACATGTCGACGCCGTTGGCCACGCCTTCCACCAGGTCTTCCGGCGTACCGACGCCCATCAGGTAGTGCGGCTTGTTTTCCGGCAGGCGCGGGCCGACGTGGGCCAGGATGCGCTTCATGTCTTCCTTCGGCTCGCCCACCGACAGGCCGCCGATCGCCAGGCCCAGGAAGTCGATGTCTTCCAGGCCGGCCAGCGATTCGTCGCGCAGGTGCTCGTACATGCCGCCCTGGACGATGCCGAACAGCGCGTTCGGGTTCTCGCCGCGGTTGAATTCGTTCATCGAGCGCTGGGCCCAGCGCAGCGACATGCGCATCGACTTCGCCGCTTCTTCGGCGGTGGCCGCGCGGCCATCGATTTCATACGGCGTGCACTCGTCGAACTGCATCACGATGTCCGAGTTCAGCGAACGCTGGATCTGCATCGATACTTCGGGCGACAGGAAGCGGCGCGAACCGTCGATCGGCGAAGCGAAGGTGACGCCCTCTTCCGTGATCTTGCGCATCGCGCCCAGCGAAAACACCTGGAAGCCGCCCGAGTCGGTGAGGATGGGCTTGTCCCAGCCCATGAACTGGTGCAGGCCGCCGAACTTGTCGAACACCTCGGTGCCCGGGCGCAGCCACAGGTGGAAGGTGTTACCGAGGATGATCTGCGAGCCCACGGTCTTCAGTTCGGTCGGGTCCATCGCCTTGACCGAGCCATAGGTCCCGACCGGCATGAAGATCGGGGTTTCGATGGTGCCATGGTTCAGTTTCAAACGGCCGCGGCGCGCATGCGACAGGCCGCTGGTGTCTTTCTTCAGGAGCGTAAATTCGAGCATCGGTAGTCTTGACGGGCTTATTTTGAGGTAGTGGTCAGCAGCATGGCATCGCCATAGCTGAAGAAGCGGTATTCGCTGGCGATCGCATGCGCATAGGCCTTGCGGATCGCGTCGTAGCCGGCAAAGGCCGACACCAGCATCATGAGCGTCGACTTAGGCAGGTGGAAATTGGTGATCAGGCGCGTCACCGTCTTGAAGGTGTAGCCGGGCGTGATGAACAGCGCGGTGTCGGCGCTGCCCGCCACCAGTTCACCCGATTGCGAGGCCGATTCCAGCGCGCGCAGGCTGGTGGTGCCGACCGCCACCACGTCGCGCCCGGCCGCTTTCGCGGCGCGCACCGCATCGACCGTGTCCTGGCCGATGGTGTACCACTCGGAGTGCATCTTGTGTTCCGACAGGTCTTCCACGCGCACCGGCTGGAAGGTGCCGGCGCCCACGTGCAGCGTCACATACGCAAACCGCACGCCCTTGGCGGCCAATTTGTCGAGCAGCGGCTGGTCGAAGTGCAGGCCGGCAGTCGGCGCGGCGACTGCCCCCGGCTCCTTCGAATACACGGTCTGGTAGCGCTGCTCGTCGAACTCGTCGGCGTTGTGCTCGATGTAGGGTGGCAGCGGCAGGCGGCCGTGGGCCTCGATCAGCTCGAAGACGTCACCCTCGAAGTGCAAGGTAAAGAATTCGCCGGCGCGCTCGCCAGTGGTCACGTCGAACGCGTCGGCCAGGCGGATGCGGTTGCCGGGCTTCGGCGACTTGGAAGCGCGCACCTGGGCCAGCACGGTGCGGCTGTCGAGCACGCGCTCGACCAGCACCTCGACCTGGCCGCCGGTCTCCTTGACGCCGAAGAAGCGGGCCTTGAGCACGCGGGTATTGTTCATCACCAGCAGGTCGCCGGCTTGCAGCTGGTCGACGATGTCGGCGAAATGGCGGTCGGTAATCTGCTCGCCATCGAGCTGCAGCAGGCGCGACGCGCTACGGTCGGGCAGCGGCAGTTGCGCGATGCGCTCGGGCGGCAAGTCGAAATCGAAATCGGAAAGCGAGTACATTCTGTTCATTTCTGGGAAAATGGGGGCTGGCAGCTTTACAATACGGGCTGCAGCGCGTGCGGCGAACCCTCTATTTTACGTCAGCCCGCGCCAAAATGCCGCAGATATGCCTTCGCCAAAACCCACTTCCGCCCCGAAAACCACAGAAAGCAAGCTCGCCCGCCTCGGCCTGCGCACCGACATGGACCTGGTGCTGCACCTGCCGATGCGCTACGAGGACGAGACCAAGATCGTGTCGATACGCGAGGCCTGCCTGCGCGGCGGCCATGTGTCGCAAATCGAGGGCGTGGTCACGAAAAACGAGATCAGCTTCAAGCCGCGGCGCCAGCTGCTGGTGACGATTGCCGATGAGAGCGGCGACATCCTGCTGCGCTTCATGAATTTCTACGGCAGCCAGGTCAAGCAATTGGCCGAAGGCGTGCGCGTGCGTGCCCGCACCGAGGTGAAGCACGGCTTCTTCGGCGCCGAGATGGTCCATCCCACCTATAAAGTGGTTAACGAGGGCGCACCGCTGCCGACTTCGCTCACGCCGGTGTACCCGTCGGGCGAAGGCTTGTCGCAGCCTATCCTGCGGCGCGCGATCGGCGAGGCCATGAAACGGGTCGACTGGACCGACACCGTGCCGGTCGCCATCCGGCGCGAGATGGGCCTGGGCGACTTCGAGCCGTCGGTGAAGCTGCTGCACTACCCGCCGAAGGATGCCGACGAATACGCGCTGATGGAGAAGTCGCATCCGGCCTGGACGCGCATGAAGTTCGACGAACTGCTGGCCCAGCAGCTGTCGCTGAAGCGTGCCCAGCGCGCCCGCCGCGACAAGGGCGCGCCGACGCTGCGCACGGTGGGCGACCTGTCCCGGGCCTTCTTGCAGGCCCTGCCCTTCAAGCTCACCAACGCCCAGGCGCGCGTGGTCAAGGAAATCAGCGCCGATTTGCGCGAGGGTTACCCGATGCAGCGCCTGCTGCAGGGCGACGTCGGCAGCGGCAAGACCGTGGTCGCGGCGCTGGCGGCCGCCCAGGCCATCGACTCGGGCTACCAGGCCGCGCTGATGGCGCCGACCGAGATCCTGGCCGAGCAGCACTTCCGCAAGATCGCCGCCTGGATGGAACCGCTCGGCGTGAAGGTGGCCTGGCTGACCGGCAGCCTGAAGAAAAAGGAAAAGGTGGCGGCCAGCGAGATGGCGGAGTCGGGCGAAGCGCACCTGGTGATCGGCACCCATGCCCTGATCCAGGACTCGGTGCAGTTCGCGCGGCTCGGGCTGGTGCTGGTCGACGAGCAGCACCGCTTCGGCGTCGGCCAGCGCCTGACCCTGCGCAACAAGGGCAGCGACGGCCTGGTGCCGCACCAGCTCATGATGTCGGCCACGCCGATCCCGCGCACCCTGGCCATGACCTACTACGCCGACCTCGAAGTATCGGTGATCGACGAACTGCCGCCGGGCCGTACGCCGATCGTCACGCGCGCCATCGACCAGAACCGGCGCGACGAAGTGATCGAGCGCGTGCATGCGGCGGCCCTGGAAGGGCGCCAGGTCTACTGGGTGTGTCCACTGATCGAGGAATCCGAGGCGCTGCAGCTGCAGACCGCGACCGAAACCTACGAGACCCTGGCCGAAGCCCTGCCCGATCTGCAGGTCGGCCTGGTGCATGGGCGCCTGAAGCCGGCCGAGAAGCAAGTGATCATGGATGCCTTTGCCGCCGGCGAAGTGCATGTGCTGGTGGCGACCACCGTGATCGAGGTCGGCGTCGACGTGCCGAATGCCTCGCTGATGGTGATCGAGCACGCCGAGCGCTTCGGTCTGTCGCAGCTGCACCAGCTGCGCGGACGCGTCGGCCGCGGCTCGGCGGCCAGCGTTTGCCTGCTGCTGTACCAGAGCCCGCTGGGCCAGGTGGCCAAGCAGCGCCTGATGACGATGCGCGAAACCACCGACGGTTTCGAGATCGCGCGGCGCGACCTGGAAATCCGCGGGCCGGGCGAGTTCTTGGGCGCCCGCCAGTCGGGCCAGGCCATGCTGCGCTTTGCCGACCTGGAAACCGACCAGTGGCTGGTCGAGCATGCGCGCGACTTTGCCGCCAGCCTGCTGGAAAACGAAACGCCGCAGAACGTGGCCATCGTCGACGCCCACCTGGCGCGCTGGCTGGGCGGGCGCGAGGAATTCCTGAAAGTGTGAGGTTTTCCGCCTTTATTTTGCGCAGTTCGTGACAATTCGATAGACATTTGGCCCCTGTTTGACGATATCGTTTCGGCCGGAGCACACCGCCTGCATGGCAGCTCCGCCCCCGATAACAACAAACAGGACTCGGCCATGCCCTATCTCGGACTCGGACTTCACATCCTCGTTGCGCTCTTCTTCGCGGTCCACGCGGTGCGTACCGGGCGCCAGATGTACTGGTTGCTGATTCTCTTTTCTTTCCCGCTACTGGGCAGCATCGTCTACTTCGCGGCGGTCTTCCTGCCGCACTCGCAGATCGAGCGCCAGGCGCGCCTGGCCGGCCGCGCGCTCGGCCGCACGCTCGACCCGGGTCGCGAGGTGCGCGAGGCGCAGGCCGACTTCGACCTGACCCCGACCGCCTACAACCAGATGCGCCTGGCGGGCGCCCTGCTCGACAACGGCCAGAGCGCCGAGGCCGTGGCGCAGTACGACGCCTGCCTGCGCGGACCGTTTGCCGCCGACCCGGAAGTGATCTTCGGCGCGGCACGTGCAAAGCTGGTGAACGGGCAGCCGGAGGCGGCGCTGGCGCTGCTGGCGCCGCTGCAGGCCAAGCAGCCGGGCTTCCGCTCCGAGGAAATGGCGCTGGAGCTGGGCCGCGCATATGCGGGCACCGGGCGCGCGGAAGAAGCGGGCGCGCAGTTCGAGACGGCGGTGGAACGCTTTGGCGGGATCGAGGGGCGCGTGGAGCTGGCCTTGTGGGCGCTGGGGAGTGGGCGCCAGGCGCTGGCCGAGCGCGAGTTGCAGGAGATCGCGCATGCGCGCAGGCATATGACCAAGCACACACGCGGCTTGCACCAGGGTTTGTTCAGGCGGCTGGATGCGGCGGTGGGTGGCGGGAAAGGCTGATCGAGGGATCAGGCGCCGCACAGCGTGGACTCGGGAGTCCACCCAACAAAGCGGGTTCGTAGGGTGGACACCTGTGTCCACGCGGTATGGAACGTATGAAAATCCGGGCGGCGTTCGGACGCTGCTATGTGCTGATCGCCGTCGTAAACGTCAACCGGTTCCCGAACGGGTCCTTCACCGACATATCCCGCGTCCCCCAGGGCATCGCATCGATTCCCGGCCGCGCATACGCGTAGTCCTTGTTCGCCAGCTCCGCGTGCAGGGCGTCGATGTCGTCGACTTCGATACGCATCGCCGCGCCGGGGCAGCAGTCGCCATGGTGCTCGCTCAGGTGCAGCACGCAGCCGCTGCGCGAGACCTGCAGGTAGAGCGGCAACGCAGGCTCGAAACGGTGCTCCCAGTCGACCTGGAAGCCGAGGAAGCCGACATAGAATTCGCGCGCCTTGGCTTCGTCGAAGATGCGCAGGATCGGCGTCGTGGCGCCCAGCTTCATTGTCCGGCTCCGGCCGGCGCCGCGTCGACGCGGGTCAGTTCGACCCCATCCACCGTCATCTTCCACTTGTCGCCCTCGCGGTGCGGCGGCTTGCTGACCACGAAGGTCGAGCGAACGAAGGGCACGCCGACGTCGAAGTTGTCGCCATTGAAGCCCTGCAGGTCCAGGCTCAGGTCGAGCTTCTTGCCCGGCCGGTCGCGCTTGTACTTGACCTTGCCCTCCTTGTTCAGCTGGATGCGCATGTCCTTGCCCTGCCAGTCGCCGACGTAGGCCTGCTTGTCGGCGGGGACGGGATCGGCAAGGGCCGCAAGCGGCAGCAAGAGTGCGGCAAGAGGGGCGGCGAGGACGGCGGCGCGAAGGGTATGCATGTTGAACTCCGGGGTTGAGAGCACATCTTGAGAGCACATCGATAAGCGATCCAGTATTCGATGCACTGCACGGCTTGTCAACATGCATACGCCGCGCGGCGTGGCGCGCTTACGCCACCCGGTCGGCGGCGTAGCTCACACCGATCTGGCGCCGGATCTCGTCCATCACGCGCATCAGCGCCAGCGTCTCGTCGTGGGTCATGCCGGGGCTTTCGATCCATCCGGCCTGGAAGCAGCGCTGCGCCTCGATCGCCTCGTGCACGTAGCCGTTGCCGAGATAGGGCGTGTCGACCGTGCGGCTGCTGCCGTCTTCCAGCGCCACCGTCACCGAACGCGCGCGGTGGAACATGGTATTCATGCGCACGTGGCCGCGCGTACCCGACACGGTCAGTTCGCCCGGCGTGCGCGCCAGGAACGAGCAGCTGCACACCGACATGCCGCCGTTTTCGTGGCGCAGCGTGAAGCCGGTCTGCACGTCGACGCCGGTGGAACCGAGCTGCGCCTGCGCCTGCACCTCGCGCACCGGCCCGAGCAGGCTGGCCGCGATCGACAGCGGATAGATGCCCAGGTCGAGCAGCGCGCCGCCGCCCAGCTCCGGGTTGAACACGCGGTGCTCCGGACCGAAGCTGGCGGTGAAGCCGAAGTCGGCCACCACCTGGCTGACCTCGCCGATCTCGCCGGATGCGATGATGCGCTTTACCTCGGCCAGGGCCGGCAGGAAGCGCGTCCACATCGCCTCCATCAGGAACAGGTTCTTCGCGCGCGCCAGCGCGACCACTTCCGCGGCCTCGCGCGCATTCACCGTGAATGCCTTTTCGACCAGCGCGCCCTTGCCGCTCTCCAGCACCAGCAGCGCATTCGCGGCGTGTTGCGGATGGGGCGTGGCGATGTAGACCAGGTCGATGTCATCGGCAGCGGCCAGCGCCTCGTAGGAACCATACGCGGCAGCGGCGCCGAATTCGGCGGCAAAGGCGTCGGCCTTGTCCCCGCTGCGCGAGGCCACGCCGGCGAGCACGGCGTCGGGCAGGCATGCCAGCGCGGCGGCAAAGGCGCGCGCGATCTTGCCGGTGCCGAGGATGCCCCAGCGGACTTGCTCCTTCATTCAGGCTTTCCTTTTCGGGCGGAACACGCCGGTATCGGCGTAGAAGGCGGCGTCCTGCTCCGGCCACCAGCCGGGCACGCCGAGCACCGGCAGCGGCGTGAAGCTCGACGTGGTCAAGGGTTCGCTCGCCAATTCGGCTGACACGCGCGCATCGATCCAGGCGCGCTGCGCATCCGCTGGTAAATTGAAATAGTCGTCGTCGGCGAACAGCACGCGCGTATGCGCCGTGATCGCCTTGCGCGGTGCGACCAGCTTTTCCATCAGCGCGTGGCCGAACAGCCAGACCTGCGCATCGCGCCCGAACATGGCGCGCTTCTCGAACAGCGCCGCATCCCAGCAGTGGGCACGCAGTTCGTCGACCAGCTCACGTCCTTCGTTTGAAACGCGCACCACCAGCAGAGCCGCGTTCTCGTCGAAGATGGTGGCGGCGTCGCGCGCCGGCCCGCGCGACTGCCCTACCCCGCCGGCCGCCTCGATCTGCGCGGCCTGCAAGGCGTTCAGCTGGCGCTTGATGAGAGGGAAGGTCTGCCACACCAGGCCATTGAAGAAGTCGTGCAGGTTGTCGCGCGTGGGCACGCCGCCGGTGGCGCTGATGAATGCCTCATAGGCCGCCCCTTCGGGCAGCGATTCCTGCGGCACGAAGGTAAGCGGCAAATCGCGGTGGTTGCGCAGGGCGAGGCTGGCCGCGTTGCGGTTGAAGGCGGCGACGAAGGCCTCGCCCTCCAGGCCGAGACGTTCGAAGGCGGGACGGACGGTGTCGTACCAGCGGCGGGACCAGTCGATCTGCGCCAGCATCGTCAACCCTGGACCATCTTCCAGCCGATGTCCTCGCCGGCGTTCAACGGCACCAGGCGGTCGTCGCCCATCGCCACCGTGTTCGGAATGGTCCAGTTCTCGCGCACCAGGGTGATGCTGCCTTCGTTGCGCGGCAGGCCATAGAAGGCCGGGCCGTTGAAGCTGGAGAATGCTTCCAGCTTGTCGAGCGCGCCGGCATCGGCAAAGGCTTGCGTGTACAACTCCATCGCGTGCAGCGCGGTGTAGCAGCCGGCGCAGCCGCAGCTCGACTCCTTGGCGCCGATGGCGTGCGGCGCCGAGTCGGTACCGAGGAAGAAACGCTCGTCGCCGCTGGTGGCGGCCGTCACCAGCGCCAGGCGGTGTTCCTCGCGTTTCAGCACCGGCAGGCAGTAATAGTGAGGACGGATACCGCCACGGAAGATCTCGTTGCGGTTGTACAGCAGGTGGTGGGCGGTGATGGTCGCCGCGATCGGGCCTTCGGCCTCGGCCACGTACTGGGCCGCGTCCTTGGTGGTGATGTGCTCGAAGACGATGTTCAGGGCCGGCAGGTCGCGGCGCAGCGGGCGCATCACGCGCTCGATGAACACGGCTTCGCGGTCGAACAGGTCGATGTCGTGGTCGGTCACCTCGCCATGCACCAGCAGCGGCATGCCGACTTCCTGCATCACTTCCAGGGTCTTGTAGCACTTCTTCAAATCGGTGACGCCGGCGGCCGAATTCGTGGTAGCGCCTGCCGGGTACAGCTTCACCGCGTGGATGAAACCGGTGTCCTGGGCGCGGCGGATTTCGTCCGGGTCGGTGTTGTCGGTCAGGTAGAGCGTCATCAGCGGCTCGAACCGGACCCCTTCCGGCAGCGCGGCCAGGATGCGGTCGCGGTAGGCGGCAGCGTCGGCGGCGGTAGTGACCGGCGGTTTCAGGTTCGGCATCACGATCGCGCGTGCGAACTGGCGCGCGGTATGCGGCAGCACGCTGGCCAGCGCCGCGCCGTCGCGCAGGTGCAGGTGCCAGTCGTCGGGGCGGGTGATGGTGATGGATTGCGGGGTGTCGAAGGTGGACATGGCGGCTCTCGGAATGCGGACGGCGGTATTTTACCTGTATGGAGGATGCGGAGCGCGCTTGCGTCCTGATGCCACCTGTGCGAGACTGCATCGCAATTGCAACGCATCGGAGATGCACATGAAAACCTCGACCATTCCTTCGTTACGTGTCAAACCGGAACTACGGCTGGCAGCTGAAAACGTTCTCCAGGAAGGAGAAAGCCTGTCGAGTTTCGTCGAGCAGTCCTTGCGCCGGAATATCCAACACAGGAAAGCCCAGCAGGAATTCATTGCGCGTGGTCTGGCATCCGCGGCAGAAGCCGAGCGCACGGGTGAATACTTCGACGCCGATGATGTCTTGCGCGAGCTGGACGTCATGCTCGATGACGCGGTGAAAGCGCAAGAATGAGCTTCAAGGTCCGCTATACCAGGGCGGCACGGGAAGACCTGCAGCAGCTGTTTGCGTATCAACTGCGGCACAGCCTGCAGTCTGCTCAGCGGGCACGCGACACGATCGCGAAAGGTACCGAGGTACTGAAGGAGTTTCCGTTCACCTGCAGAAAGGCAGATGCAGACAATCCTTTCCTGCGCGAGCTCGTCATTCCTTTCGGTAGCGCGGGCTACGTGGCCTTGTTCAAGATCGACGACAAGGAAACGGTGACAATCCTGGCTGTGCGCCATCAGCGTGAAGATGATTATCTGTGAGCGGTCTTGAGTGGCTGGATTTTCGCCCCGTTATTTGCCGACCTTCGCGTTTTCAAACATGTTTACGACACCGGATCCGGTCTTCGGGGCGTGCTTGACAGCACTAACAGTGCCAAGGATACTTCGGAACTTGCCAGGATAATCAGAACGTATTCCGTTCGCACGCAGAACCACCCCCTTTTGCCCAGCCTCGCCGGCGCCAGGACCACGAATCCGGACGCAGGCGGGATAGAACGCAGGCCGACCACAGGACGCACATGAACAATCGAAACCGCCTCACCACTTATATCCTGATCGGCCTCGTGCTCGGCATCGTCGTCGGCTACGTCGCCAACGTCAGCCTGGCCGACCCGAAATCCTTCGCCGACACGCTGTCGCTGGTGACGACCATGTTCCTGCGCCTGATCAAGATGATCATCGCGCCGCTGGTCTTCTCGACCCTGGTGGTCGGCATCGCCAAGATGGGCGATGCGAAAGAAGTCGGCCGCATCGGCGTCAAGGCGCTGGGCTGGTTCGTGATCGCTTCCGTCATCTCGCTGTCGCTGGGCCTGGTCCTGGTGAACCTGTTCCGTCCGGGCGACGCGATGCACCTGGCCGGCATGGCGCCGCCGGTGGACGCGAAGACCGACATCGTCACCACCGGCCTGACGATGAAGGAATTCATCACCCACCTGATCCCGGCCTCGATCGTCGAGGGCATGGCCAAGAACGAAATCCTGCAGATCGTCGTGTTCT
>DAMABW010000017.1:0-25164 GCA_031999925.1 Massilia sp.
CCAGGCCGGCTGCCTGGAGCGCTGCGAGGAAGGCCCGGTAGTGGTGGTCTACCCGCAAGGCACCTGGTACACCTATGTCGACACGAGCGACATCGACGACATCATCGACACCCACATCCTCGGCGGCCAGGTCGTCGAGCGCCTGAAGATCTGATCCGTTTTTCTACATGAACAAGTTTTCGAAGAAGTTTTACCTGACCGGCCTGGCAGGCAAGATGGAATGCCTGCTCGACCTGCCCGAGGATGCGCCGCGCGGCATCGCCCTGGTGGCCCACCCGCATCCGCTGTACGGCGGCACCATGGAAAACAAGGTCACGCAGACCCTGGCGCGCACTTTCGTCTCGCTCGGCTACGCCACCGCCCGCTTCAACTTCCGCGGCGTGGGGGAATCCGAGGGCGAGCACGATCGCGGCCATGGCGAAGTCGACGACATGCTGGTGATGTTCAACCACATGCGCGAACAGTATCCGGGCCTGCCGGTGGCGCTGTCCGGTTTTTCCTTCGGCACCTTCGTGCAAGCCCAGCTGCAGGCGCGCCTGGCCGCCGAGGGGCAAGCGATCGAACGCATGGTGCTGGTCGGTACCGCGGCCGGCAAGTGGCCGATGCCGGCAGTGCCGGAAGACACGATCCTGATCCACGGCGAGCAGGACGACACCATTACCCTGCAAATGGTGTTCGACTGGGCGCGGCCGCTGGAAATCCCGGTGGTCGTGATCCCGGGCGCGGACCACTTCTTCCACCGCCGCCTGAACCCGATCAAGAGCATCGTTACCCAGATGTGGCGGCGCGAGGCCTGAGTCCGGCGCTGCCTGAGCTCGCCGGTCTGGCCTCGCCAGGCCGACCCCACATTAAGCCCGCGTTAAGATTTGTGGGCTTGAAGACGGTAGAGTTGGCCGCAGCACTGGCCTATAATGGGTCTCTTCTTTTTCTCCGGGCAATGTCTTTACTGGCAAGGCCCGCGCTTCACCCACCCACTGAACAGACTTACGCTCCCATGAAAAAACTGATTGCGGCACTTGCCGCCAGCCTGCTGGTGGTATCGGCCAACGCGCAAACCGTTCCAGCGCCCCAGATTGCAGCGAAATCGTGGCTGCTGCTCGACGCCACCAGCGGCCAGGTCATCGCGGCCCAGGACCCGAACCTGCGCATCGAACCGGCATCGCTGACCAAGATCATGACGGCCTACGTGACCTTCGAGGCCATCCGCGACAAGAAGCTGGCCCTGAACACCATGGTCAACGTCTCGACCCGCGCCTGGAAGGTCGATTCGAGCAGCTCGAAGATGTTCATCGACCCGGCCACCCCGGTCAGCGTGAGCGACCTGCTGCACGGCCTGATGGTGCAGTCGGGTAACGACGCCGCTGTCGCCCTGGCCGAAGCCGTGGCCGGCGACGAAGGCACCTTCGTCACCCTGATGAACCGCGAAGCCCAGCGCATGGGCCTGAAGAACACCCGGTTCGCCAACCCGCACGGCCTGCCGAGCCCGGACAATTACTCGACCGCGCAAGACCTGGCCACCCTGGCCACCCGCGTGATCCGCGACTTCCCCGAGTTCTACAAGATCGACTCGGTCAAGCAATTCACCTACAACAAGATCACCCAGCAGAACCGCAACCGCCTGCTGTGGCTGGACCCGACCGTGGACGGCATGAAGACCGGCCACACCGAATCCTCGGGCTACAGCATGATCGCCTCGGCGCGCCGCCCGAACGGCAACAGCGGCGAGCGCCGCTTGATCTCGGTCCTGTCCGGCGCCAGCTCGGATGGCGTGCGCACCCAGGAAAGCCAGAAGCTGCTGAACTGGGGCTTCCAGAACTTCGACACGGTCAAGCTGTACTCGAAGGGCCAGGCTGTGGCGACCCCGGAAGTGTGGAAAGGTTCGCAAGCCAATGTGAAGCTGGGCTTTACCAACGACGTGCTGGTGACGGTGCCGAAGGGCGTGGCCGGCAAACTGAAGCCTGTGCTGGAGCGCAAGGACCCGCTGGTGGCCCCGCTGGCGCGCGGCGCGCGCGTCGGTACGCTGAAGATGATGGTCGACAACAAGCCGCTGCTGGTGCTGCCGGTGGTGGCGCTGGAAGAAGTTCCGGAAGCCAGCATCTTCGGTCGCGCCTGGGATTCGATGCGTTTGTGGATGAAGTAAGCGTGTAATACGCTTTGAACAATGCCCGCCCGGCCTGTGCCCGGCGGGCATTTTGTTTTGGCCACCGGCGTGATGGGGTTCGTAGGGTGGGCTCTCGAGCCCACGCGGTACGGCGGTTGATCATCGATTGCGGCGAGATCATAACGGCGCCGGGTATTCACCGATGAGACCGCGTGGGCACAAGTGCCTTACGCGGCCCGGCCCACCCTACGAAACCCCACCGGCTAATCTGGCCGGCCACGGCTATAATTGCTCGTTACTGTTAAAGCAAGAAAGCCCCCATGATCCAGCCCGCCCACGCCTGCCCCCGTATCGCCACCCGCCAGGGCGGACTCGACCTGTCGCGCATCATTGCCGGCATGTGGCGCCTGGGCGAATGGAACATGCCGGTGGCGTCGCGCGTCGCCTTTATCGAGGAATGCATCGCCCTCGGCGTGACCACCTTCGACCACGCCGACATCTACGGCGACTACGGCGTCGAGACCCTGTTCGGCGAAGCCCTGCGCGCCCAGCCCGGCCTGCGCGAGCGCATCGAGATCGTCAGCAAGTGCGGCATCAAGCTCCTGTCCGGCAAGCGCCCGGCGCACACCATCCAGCACTACGACACGAGTTTCGAACACATCGTCGCCTCGGCCGAGGAATCGCTGCGCCAGCTCGGCACCGACCGCCTGGACCTGCTGCTGATCCACCGCCCCGACCCGCTGATGCACTTCGACGAAGTGGCCGAGGCCTTCAGCCGCCTGCAGCAGGACGGCAAGGTGCGCCACGTGGGGGTGTCGAACTTCACCCGCCACCAGTTCGAGTCGCTGAACCGGCGCGTGCCGCTGGCGACGAACCAGGTCGAGTTCTCGCCGCTGCACGTGGCGCCGCTGTTCGACGAAACCTTCGATGGCCTGCAAGACCTGGGCGTGGCGCCGATGATCTGGTCGCCGCTGGGCGGCGGGCGCCTGTTCACCTCGGACGAGCCGCACATCGTCAAGCTGCGCGCCACCATCCAGGAAGTCGCCGACCGCCTCGGCCAGTCGTTTGCCAGCGTGGTGTTCGCCTGGATCATGGCGCTGCCAAGCCGCCCGCTGCCGCTCACCGGCAGCGGCCGCATCGAGTCGATTCAAGCGGCCGTGGCCGCAACAAGCTTCAAGCTCGAGCGCAGCGACTGGTTCGCCATCCTGCGCGCCGCGCGCGGGCACGAGGTGGCCTGAGGTCATGGCCGAGGGGCTGAAGATCGTCGAGGGCAGCGCGCTGACGGCGCAGCAGAAGAAGGACCTGCTGAACCGCCTGGCGCGCATCGAGGGGCAATTGCGCGGCGTGCAGAAGCTGATCGCCATGGCGGCAGAGCCCTCGGATTGCGATGCGGTGGCCCAGCAGATGGCGGCGGCGCGCAAGGCGCTCGACCGCTCCTTCGTCCAGTTGTTGATGGCGACCGTGGTCACCGGCAGCGAACAGGCGGGCGACCTCGACGAAGCCCGTAGCACGGCGGCGCGGCTGGCCGCCCTGCTGGACAAGTTCGCTTAGAACCCGGGCGCTTACAGCGGCGCGGCGTCCTCTTCGTCGTACACCTTCGGCGGCGCAATGCCGCGCCAGCCGCCTTGCCAGGCGATGTTCAGCAGCAGGGTCGCGCAGATATAGAGCAGGAAGAACAGCACGAAGAAACGCGTCTGCAGTATGACCAGCAACAGGACCGCCACCGCCAGCACGATGTACATTCCTTTGGTCAACTTTTGCTTGCTGCTAGGAAAGCGTACGGTCGAGACCATCAGGGTGCCGACGGCCACCATCAAGGCCATCACGGCAAATGCCTGGGCCATGTTCACCACCGGATCGGGCCAGGCCACCACCACCGCCGCCACGCAGGCCGCACCGGCCGTGATCGGCATGCCGACGAAGTAGCGCGGGTCGGTCTTGCCGACGGAGACGTTGAAGCGCGCCAGGCGCAAGGCGCCGCAGGCAACGAAGATGAAGCAGGCCAGCCCGCCCATGCGCACGATGGTGGGATGTGCCGCGCCCAGTTGGGCGAAACCGTAGCAGTAGAGCAGCAGGCCCGGTGCGCAGCCGAAGTTCATGACGTCGGCAATCGAATCGAGCTGGACGCCGAAGCTGGACTGGGTGTTGGTGGCGCGGGCGACGAAGCCGTCGAGGGCGTCGAACACGCCGGCCAGCACCAGCAAGATCGCGGCCAGCCGGAAGTCGCCCGGGGCGCCGACCTGGGCGTTGTCGACCGAGATCACGATACTGCCGAAGCCGCAGGCGATCGACAGCAGGGTGACGAAACTCGGCAGGGCAAACTTGGCGCGCGCCAGGCGCTTGGGTCGGGGCTGGTTCAATTGGTGTCCGCTGGAGAAATGATGTCTGTATTTTACCGTGGCCGCCAAGGCACGGTCGCGCACGGTCGCGCACGCCCCGGCGGCCATGTGTTTTCGATTTGCCCTAAAATGGGCACCCACGAATCAGTTTGACTTCAGGAGTGACGGATGAGCGACATGCTTCGCGCGCGGACAATACTGGCGGGATGCGTCACCGCCCTGGCCCTGGCTGCCTGCGGCGGCGGCGGTGGCGGCAACGACAACCCGGCCCCGGTCACCCCGCCGACCGGCAACGTACCCGACCCGAGTTCGCCTGTCATCCCGAATCCGCTCACCCCGAGTCCGCCCGCCACGGAAACGCCGTCGACGCCCGGCGCGCCCACAGTGACCGGCAACATCGCCGTCGACGGCCGCGCATGGCTGAACTTCCGCCGCGCCCAGATCGGCATGTCCACGCTGAACCAGAACACCACCATCGACGCCGCGGCCCAGGGCCACTCGGACTACCAGCGCCTCAACAACACCATCACCCACGACCAGGTCGCGGGCCGCCAGGGCTTTACCGGCGTGAGCGTGGGCGACCGCCTGACCGCCGCCGGCTACGTGTTCAACACCAGCGCCGCGCGCGCCTATGGCGAAGTGATCTCGGCCACCTCGAGCGGCACCGGCCAGTACATGGCCGAGGAACTGATCACCGCGATCTACCACCGCTTCGTCATCTTCGAGCCGGTATTCAAGGAAATCGGCACCGGCGCCGCCACCTCCACCACCGGCCGCAGCTATTTCACTGCCAACTTCACCGCCAACAACGGTTATGGTGCCGGCTTGGCGCGCGGCCAGGTCGCGGTCTGGCCGTTCGACGCCCAGACCGCCGTGCCGCGCAACTTCTTCAGCGACACCGAATCGCCCGACCCGGTCCCGGACCGCAACGAAGTCGGCTACCCGATCAGCGTGCACGCCAACATCAACGTCCCGGTGACGGTGACGAGCTTCACGGTGCGCCCGCGCGGCGGCGCCGACCTCAGCACCCGCCTGCTGAGCAACGCCAACGACACCCATACCGGCCGTTCCTCGGCCGCGATCGTGCCGCTGGCGCCGCTGGCGGCCGGCACCACCTACGACGTCACCTTCACGGGCACGGCCGACGGCGCGGCGGTCAGCCGCAGCTGGTCGTTCACCACCCGCTGAACGGGATGGACAAGCCGAACCCGGCCGACACCGCAGCGGCAACCACGGGCACGACGCCCGCGCCGCTGGTGGACGTCGAGGCCGGGGTCGAGCGCCTGATGGGCAACCGCCCGGTCTACCTGCGCGCGCTGGCGCGCTTTCGTCACGACTACCGCAGCGCCGGCGCTGCCATCGGCACCGCGCTCGAGACCGGCAACCCGCTGCTGGCAGGGCGCCTGGTGCACACGCTCAAGGGGGCGGCCGGGATGATCGAGGCACGTTCCCTGCACGCGGCCGCGCTGGCGCTGGAAACCGCGCTGCGTCCGGGCGCGCGGGGAGACGATGCCGCCATCGACATGGCGCAGGCCGAGTTGCTGTTCGTGCGCCTGGATGCCGAACTGGCCCACGTACTGCGCGAACTCGACGGCATGATCGGCCTGGCCGAAGCGCAAGTCGCGGTGCCGCGCCTGGTGCGCCCCAGCGACCTGCTCGGGCGCCTGCGCAATCTGCTCGACATCGGCGATGGCGAAGCGGTCGACCTGGTCGAGGAAACGCAGGACGAGCTGATCGAACAATTGGGAGAAAGGGATTATGGCCAGCTCAGCGCCGCGGTGGCGGATTTCGATTTCGAGCGCGCGCTGGCGCTGCTTGAGCGATCCGGACGGGCCGGCGTGAAAGGCTGATGGGAACGCTGCCAGCCTCGCACCAGGACCATTTCAGGCGCGCTTCACGCGCGCTTTACACGCTGCCACGCAGGTTGGTGAAGCGTTCAACGCGTGTATTCGGCTTCTTCGTCGAACGCGTCGGTACAGGTCCGGCCGCAGAAGCGGCGTACGCTGTCGAGCGGCTTTTCGCAATACCAGCACGACCCCTTGGGCGGCAAACTCAGGCGTGTTGGCCTGGCTTGCGCGGCAACGGCCGCCATCGGTTCAGTCATGACACCTTCGACCGGCAAACTTTCTTGTATCGTTTCCAAGATCACCCCCAACCAGCAGCACGTCAATCCGTAGAGCAAGATTACTTCAGCGGAACATTCCAGGTATGAGAAAACGCAACCGGGAAGTGTGCGCCGCGACGCTGTCACAGCCGTTCTGAAATCCAGTGTGCGCCGATCCTGGCGCATCCGCAATGCCATCCACGCCAGTGTTTCGTTGTTGCGGCAACAGAACAACACCTCGTCGAACATCGCTGGCAAAGACCGCGGCGGCGTTTTCAGCTACGGAAATCTTAGCAGTAATGACAAGCATGTCAGCCGTTTTTCTATCGTGCGCGGCTCTGTCCTACAGAAAATTTTGTAACGGCCAGGAGCGTGCCGGTTAACGTTGGGACTGCGCCGGTTCAAGCGAAACGCGCAGGCCGTTCGCCGTGGTGGCGATGCGGGTGGGAAGGTATTGCACGCCTGCGTAGCGCAGGTCTTCGCTGCGGAAGGTGTAGACCGGGATGTCGAGAACGACCTTGTCCATCACGCCATTCGCGGCGCGCGCCAGCTGGCGTTGTACCGAAGCGTCCAGGCCCTTGATCTCGAAGCGCTCGATGCGCGGCTCGGCCATGTATACCCCGCTGCGCGCCTGGTCGATGTAGAGGCGGCCGGAAAAGGCCAGGCTGCCGGCCAGCGGATGGCGCAGGAAGGATTGGGCGACGCTGGCGTCGACCGTGAGCGAGACGCGGTCGCCTTCGTGCACGGCCAGTTGCGGGCGGGTGAGGCGCACGTCGAACAGTTCCAGCAGGCGGTTGTCCATCGGGAAACGGCGGTCGAGGCTGGCCTGGAGTTTCGACAAGGGCAGGTCGACTTCGCGCGGGCCGAGGATGCTGGCGCAGGAAGCGAGCAAGGCGGCACCGGAGACGGCAGTAATGGTGGTCAGCAGTCTGCGGCGGGTGATGGTCATAGTAGTTCCTTGTTGTAGGGTGGGTTCTTGAACCCACCGGTACGGCGTTTGAAATTTCATGCGCGTCTGGCGCATGCCCCGTCATCGATACATTCAACGGTGGGAGCTTGGCGGTGACGGCGCTTCTAATCAACTGGTGAGAACGGTGGGCTCAAGAGCCCACCCTACGCCCCATCATCTGTACGATTATTTACCGATACAGAACCGGCTGAAAATCACCCCAAGCAAATCATCCGGCGTGAATTCTCCGGTAATACTCGACAACTGGTCCTGCGCCAGCCGCAACTCTTCGGCAAACAAATCGAGCGACTGGTCGTCCTGCGCCGCATGCTGCCCCGCCATGTCCAGGTGGGTACGCGCCGCGCGCAGGGCGATCAAATGCCGCTCGCGCGCCAGGTACAGCGATTCGCCGGTCTGCTGCCAGCCGGCGATGCGCAGCAACTCGGCGCGCAGCAAGTCGATCCCGGTCTTCTCGTTCGCCGACAGATAGATGTGGGTGGCATCCGCCGCCCCCTCCACTGCCGCGCGGTGCCCCGACAAGTCGATCTTGTTCCAGATGCGCAGCACCGGCACGCCCTCGGGGAAGGCGGCGACGATCGCTTCGTCCGCCGCGCTCGGCCCCAGGTTGGCGTCGAGCAGGTGCAGGATCACATCGGCCTTGCCGACTTCGCCCCAGGTGCGCTCGATGCCGATGCGCTCGACCACATCGATGCCTTCGTCGATCGCGCGGATACCGGCCGTGTCGATGATATTCAGCGGAATACCTTCGATCTGGATGGTCTCGCTGACCTTGTCGCGGGTAGTGCCGGCGATCGGCGTGACAATCGCTACCTCGGCCCCGGCCAGCGCATTCAGGAGTGAGGACTTACCGACGTTCGGCTGCCCTACCAGCACCACATTCAGGCCTTCGCGCAGCAGCGCGCCTTGCGCCGCCTGGCGAAACACGTGTTCGAGCGACTCGACGATGCCAGCCAGCTGTCCGCGCGCATTCGATTTTTCCAGGAAGTCGATTTCTTCTTCCGGAAAGTCCAACGTGGCCTCGACCAGCATGCGCAGGTTGATGGTCTGCTCGACCAGCCGGTGCACCACCTGCGAGAAGGCGCCCGACAACGACTGCGAGGCGGACTTGGCCGCCGCTTCGGTCGAAGCGTCGATCAGGTCGGCCACGGCCTCGGCCTGGGCCAGGTCGAGCTTGTCGTTGAGGTAGGCGCGGCGCGTGAATTCGCCCGGCTCGGCCAGGCGCAAACCATGTTCGGCGCCAGCTTCCAGCACGCGCGCCAGCAGCATCTGCAAGACCACCGGGCCGCCATGGCCTTGCAACTCCAGCACGTCTTCGCCGGTGTAGGAATGCGGCGCCTTGAAGTACAGGGCCAGGCCCTGGTCGAGCACCGTGCCGTCGGCGGACTTGAAGGGGATGTAGGTGGCGTTGCGCGGCGAGAGCGTGGTGCCGGGGAACAGCGATTCGATCAGCGGCCCGAGCGACTTGCCCGAGGCGCGGACCACGCCGATGCCGCCGCGTCCCGGTGCGGTGGCGATGGCGGCGATGGGAGAGGTATCAAGCTTCATGCGGAAATTGTAATGGATAAAAAAAGCCCGTGACGTGCACGGGCTTTTTGGAAAGAAAGCGCTTGGCTTACTTCATGGTCGCAGGTGCGAGCTTCTTGGTAATGACCCACTGCTGCGCGATCGACACCAGGTTGTTGACCACCCAGTACAGGACCAGGCCCGACGGGAAGAACACGAACATGACCGAGAACGCCAGCGGCATGAACAGCATCATCTTCGCCTGCATCGGATCGGCCGGCTGCGGGTTCAGCTTGGCGGTGATGAACATCGAGATCGCGTACAGCACCGGCAGGATGAACCACGGATCAGGCTGGGTCAGGTCGGTGATCCAACCGATCCACGGCGCGCCGCGCATCTCGACCGAGGCCTGCAGCACGTAGTACAGGGCCAGGAAGACCGGCATCTGGATCAGGATCGGCAGGCAGCCGCCCAGCGGGTTGATCTTCTCGGACTTGTACAGCTCCATCGTGGCCTGCTGCATTTTCACCGGGTCGGCTTTGTAGCGTTCGCGGATCGCCTGCATCTTCGGCGTCACCACGCGCATCTTCGCCATGCTGCGGTAGCCGGCGGCCGACAGCGGGAAGAAGGCCAGCTTGATCAGGATGGTAAAGGCGATGATGGTCCAGCCCCAGTTGCCCAGCAGCTGGTGGATGTGGTCCATGATCCAGAACAGCGGCTTGGCGATGATCGCGAACATGCCGTAGTCCTTCACCAGTCCCAGGCCAGGCGTGATGTGCTCCAGCTTCTTCTCTTCCTGCGGGCCCGAGTACAGGCGCGCGGTGTTCGAGACGGTCGCGCCCGGCGCCACGGTGCCCAGCGACTGGGTGGTGCCGATGGCGTACATGTTGGTTGCCAGCTTCTTGGTGTAGATCTCGCGCGCGGTGTTATCGGCCGGGATAAAGGCCGACACGAAGAAGTGCTGCGAAATCGCCACCCAGCCGCCGGTCGACTTGTTCGGGTGCTCGGCGCTGTTCTTCTCGATCTTCTCGAAGGTCAGCTTCTGGTACTTCTCTTCCGGCGTCCACAGGGTCGGGCCGGTGAAGCTCGGGGTGAACCACGAATCGCCAGGCGGCTTGTTGCCGTCGTGCTGGAGCTGCAGGTACAGCGCAGGTTGGACCGGCGCGGCCGTCAGGTTGGTCACGTCGTGGCGCACGTCGATCACGTAGTCGCCGCGCTTGAAGGTGAAGGTCTTGGTCAGCTTCACGCCGCCCTGCTCGGCTTCGAGCACGAGTTGCACCTGGCCGTTGGCGTCGACCGTGCGCGCGCCTGGACGGGCGGTGAACACCGTGTTGTGGTTCGGCAGCACGCCGGCCGGGGTTGCACCGATCAGGCCGGTCTGGCCCAGGTAGGTGTTGTTGCCGGCAACGTCGAACAGGACCTGGTTCTTGGTCTTGTCGAAGTGGTCGGGATACTGCAGCAGCTCGAGACGGCGGATCACGCCGCCCTGGGTGTCGACTTCGGCCTTGACCACGTCGGTGGTGATGGTGATGCGCTCGGCGCGTGCCGGGGCTGGAGCCGCCGGCTGGCCGGGAACGGCCGGGGCGCCTGCCTGGGCTGGCGCGCCCGGGACGCCGGCGGTGCCGCCCGCGTTGGTATTCGCAGGCGCTTGCGCGACCTTGGCTGGCGGCGTGGTCGAGAACATCGACTGCTTACCGTTCGACACCATCCAGTTGTTCCACAGAACGACTAGCGAGACGGCGAAGACAATCCACAGAATGGTACGTTTGTTGATTTCCATTGAGGTATTCGTCAGGAGTGGTTGCAACCGCAAGCGGCTGATGAGGAATGCTTGTGCCGCTTGGGCGGTACGGGATCCAGTCCGCCCGCGTTCCAGGGATGGCAGCGGCCGAGGCGGCGCACCGTCAGCCAGCTGCCGCGCAGCGCACCATGGGTCTGGAGCGCCTCGATGGCATAGCAGGAACAGGAGGGATAGAAACGGCAGTTCTGCCCGAGCATCGGGGACAGTACGAGCCGGTAGGCACGCACGATCCAGATGAGCAGGGTTTTCATGAGGAAGATGGAGCAGCCGCTGCCGGAGGCACCGGTGCCGACTTTCTCGGACGCTGGGAAGCGAGCAGGCGCGACAGTTCCGCGTGCAGCAGGCGCTTCAGGGCGCTGTTGGTGGCGGGGCCTTGCTTGGTATTCACCGGACGCGCCAGGCGCACGATGCAGTCGAGCGACTGGATCTGGCTGGTGCGGAACAGCTCGCGCGTGATGCGCTTGATGGTATTCCGGGTGACCGCGCGCGGTGCGAAGCGCTTGGCCGCAACGATGCCCAGCCGCGCATGCGGCAGCGGGCTGGGGCGGGTATAGAGCACGAAATGCGCGGATTTTTGCGTGGGCCGCAAACGAAAAACGGATGAAAATTCATCCGTTTTCAGAATGCGCCGAGCGCGCGCGAAGTCGTGCGAACCTTCGCCTGTCATGTGACCGCGGTCAGCTGGTGCGGCTGGCTTAGACAGCCAGACGCTTGCGGCCCTTGGCGCGGCGTGCGTTCAGAACCTGACGGCCACCACGGGTAGCCATACGTGCGCGGAAGCCGTGCGTGCGCTTGCGACGAACGACGGAAGGTTGGTAAGTACGTTTCATGGTGGTCTCGCTTAAAGCAAATAAGTATGCAAAATCGGGTCTGACGTCTGTTCGTCAGGAATCGGCGCCAATGACAGTTCGCTTCGTTCAGCCAGCGTCACGCCACAGCTAGTCCGTGCATTTCTCGACCATCAAACGAAGGCTGAGCAGGCGGCCGGACAGGGAACCCTGAATTAGACCCTACTTGACAACCCGCTGTCAAGGAGCCTGTTGTTTTTGACCGTGTAGATAACTTTGCTTTTATCCCCAGCCTTTCGTCAAAAACTGTGGCCTGCCTGTGGATAACCTCGCCAAAGACATGTAAAATAGCGTGTTACGTATCACTTAGCCGCACACCATGGATAACTTTTGGCAGACCGCCTCCGCGCAGCTGGAGCTCGAGCTGACGCCGCAACAATATAGCGCATGGATCAAACCGCTCGTCGTGCTCGACTACGAGGACGGCAAGCTGCGCATTGCGGCGCCGAACCGCTTCAAGCTCGACTGGGTCAAGACGCAGTTCGCCAACCGCATCACCGCCCTCGCCTGCCAGTACTGGGAAGCGCCGGTCGAAGTGCAGTTCGTGCTCGACCCGAAGAACGCGCCCAAGAAACCGGCCGAGGTGCGCCCGGCCCCGGACAGCTCGCCCATGCCAGGCGAGCTGCGTCCGTCCGCGCCGGTGCACAGCATCGAGCCGCAGCCGAACCTGAACATCGCCAACTCGCCGAAGCGCGAGCAGAGCCGCATCAACCCGGACCTGACCTTCGAGAGTTTCGTCACCGGTAAGGCCAACCAGCTGGCGCGCGCCGCCGCGATCCAGGTGGCGAACAACCCGGGCGTGTCGTACAACCCGCTGTTCTTCTACGGCGGCGTCGGCTTGGGTAAGACCCACTTGATCCACGCGATCGGCAACCAGGTGATGGTCGATAATCCGAACGCGCGCATCCGCTACATCCACGCCGAGCAGTACGTGCGCGACGTCGTCACCGCCTACCAGCGAAAAGGCTTCGACGACTTCAAGCATTACTACCACTCGCTCGACATGCTCCTGATCGACGATATTCAATTCTTCGGCGGCAAGAGCCGCACGCAGGAAGAATTCTTCTATGCGTTCGAGGCCCTGATCGCGGCGAAAAAGCAGATCATCATCACCTCGGATACCTATCCGAAAGAGATCACCGGCATGGACGATCGCCTGATCTCGCGCTTCGACTCCGGCCTGACGGTGGCGATCGAGCCGCCGGAACTGGAAATGCGCGTGGCGATTTTGCTTAAAAAAGCGCAGTCCGAGGGCGTGGTCCTGTCGGACGACGTGGCGTTCTTCGTGGCGAAGCACCTGCGCTCGAACGTGCGCGAACTGGAAGGCGCGCTGCGCAAGATCCTGGCCTACTCGCGTTTCCACGGTAAGGACATCACCATCGACATCGTGAAGGAAGCGCTGAAGGATCTGCTGTCGGTGCAGAACCGCCAGATCTCGGTGGAAAACATCCAGAAGACGGTGGCCGACTTCTTCAACATCAAGGTCGCCGACATGTATTCGAAGCGCCGCCCGGCCAACATCGCCCGCCCGCGCCAGATTGCCATGTATCTGGCGAAGGAGCTGACGCAAAAGAGCTTGCCGGAAATCGGCGAACTGTTCGGCGGCCGCGACCATACGACGGTGCTGCACGCGGTGCGCAAGATCGCCAGCGACCGCCAGAAGAATGCCGAGTGCAATCACGAATTGCACGTGCTGGAGCAGACCCTGAAGGGCTGATCCGGACATCCATCGCCGGGGCTGGCGTTCCACCCCGGCACACGGCAAAATAGTGCTGTAGCAACAATTTCACTGTATTAACACTTATCCGAGGATAACTATGCAACTGGTCAAAACCACCCGAGACACGCTTCTCCGGCCACTGCAGATCGTGAGCGGTATTGTCGAGCGTCGGCACACCATGCCGATTCTGGCCAATATCCTCATCCGCAAGGACGGCGAGAGCGTCTCCTTCCTGTCGACCGATACCGAAGTGCAGATCACTACGCATGCCAACATCGGTTCCGGCCCGGACGTGACCGGCACCACCGTGGCCGCACGCAAGCTGCTGGACATCCTGCGCGCGCTGCCGGAATCCGGCGACGTGACCATGACCCTGGCAAACAAGCGCCTGGCTGTGCAAAGCGGCAAGTCGCGCTTCGCGCTGCAGACCCTGGCCGCCGAAGAATTCCCGACCGTCTCGGTCGCGGAAAGCCACAACGCCTCGGTCACCCTGCCGCAAAAAACGCTGAAGCACCTGTTCAACATGGTGCACTTCGCGATGGCCCAGCAAGACATCCGCTACTACCTGAACGGCCTGCTGCTGGTGCTGGACGGTAACAAGGTGATCGCGGTCGCCACCGACGGCCACCGCCTGGCGTTCTGCCAGGTCGAAGCCGAGCAGACCTTCGAGCGCCAGGAAGTCATCATCCCGCGCAAGACCATCATCGAACTGCAGCGCCTGCTGGAAGAAAGCGACGAGACCGTCCAACTGGACATCGCCGCCTCGCAGGTCAAACTCACCTTCGCCGACATCGAACTGGTGTCGAAGCTGGTTGAGGGCAAGTTCCCTGATTACACCCGCGTGATCCCGAAGGGCTACAAGAACGACTTCACGATCAGCCGCGAAGAACTGCTGCGCTCGCTGCAACGCGCCGCGATCATGACCAGCGACAAGTTCAAGGGCGTGCGCTGCATCATCACTCCGGGCAGCATGAAGATCAGCTCGACCAACGCCGACCAGGAAGAAGCGGTAGAAGAACTGGAAATCGACTACGGCGGCGACGCGATCGACATCGGCTTCAACGTCACCTACCTGCTCGACGTGCTGAACAATCTGAAATGCGACCAGGTGAACATCGCCCTGGGCGATTCGAATTCGTCGGCCCTGATCTCGATTCCCGACAATGGCGACTTCAAGTATGTCGTCATGCCGATGCGTATTTAAGAAACGCGTCGAGGGCCGCGCCTTGTTTTATGCGGGTTGCGGCCCGAACTGAGCAGTCTGAATACACCGTTTTTTGAGAAAGCAGTCCATGTCCGAGAACACTAATCCAATGCCCGAAGCGCCGAAAACGCCGGACGAATACGGCGCCGCATCGATTCAAATTCTGGAAGGCCTGGAAGCAGTCCGCAAGCGTCCGGGCATGTACATCGGCGACACCTCGGACGGCACCGGCTTGCACCACCTGGTGTTCGAAGTGCTGGACAACTCGATCGACGAAGCGCTGGCCGGCTACTGCACCGAAATCCACGTCACCATCCATTCGGATAACTCGATCTCGATTACCGACAACGGCCGCGGCATCCCGACCGGCGTCAAGATGGACGACAAGCACGAGCCGAAGCGCTCGGCGACCGAAATCGCCCTGACCGAACTGCACGCCGGCGGCAAGTTCAACCAGAACTCGTACAAAGTCTCGGGCGGTTTGCACGGCGTGGGCGTGTCCTGCGTGAACGCGCTGTCGAAACTGCTGCGCGTGACCGTGCGCCAAAAAGGCAAAGTGCACCAGATGGAATTCGCGCGTGGCGTGCCGCTGAACCGCGAAATCGAGATCGTCGACGGCTTCGAAGTCTCCCCGATGAAAGTCATCGGCGACACCGACAAGCGCGGCACCGAAGTGCATTTCTGGGCCGATGAAGAAATCTTCACCACCGTCGAATTCCACTACGAGATCCTGAGCAAGCGTATCCGCGAACTCTCGTTCCTGAACAACGGCGTCAACATCAAGCTGAGCGACCAGCGCACCGGCAAGGAAGAAATCTTCGCCTTCGAAGGCGGCACCCGCGGCTTTGTGGAATACATCAACAAGGCCAAGGCCGTATTGCACCCGACCGTGTTCCAGGCCACCGGCGACCGCGTGTCCGACCAGGGCACAAATATTTCGGTGGACGTGTCGATGCAGTGGAACGACTCGTACAACGAACAGGTGCTTTGCTTCACGAACAACATCCCGCAGCGCGACGGCGGCACCCACCTGACCGGCCTGCGTGCGGCGATGACGCGCGTGATCAACAAATACATCGACGAGAACGACTTCGCCAAGAAGGCGAAAGTGGAAATCTCGGGCGACGACATGCGCGAAGGCCTGACCTGCGTGCTGTCTGTCAAAGTGCCGGAGCCGAAGTTCTCCTCGCAGACCAAAGATAAACTCGTGTCGTCGGAAGTGCGCGGCCCGGTCGAGGAAATCGTGGCGAAGACGCTCACCGACTTCCTGAACGAAAAGCCGAACGACGCCAAGATCATTTGCGGCAAGATCGTGGAAGCCGCCCGTGCGCGCGAAGCGGCGCGCAAGGCGCGCGACCTGACCCGCCGCAAGGGCGTGATGGACGGCCTGGGCCTGTCGTCGAAGCTGGCCGACTGCCAGGAACGCGACCCGGCGCTGGCCGAGCTGTACATCGTCGAGGGTGACTCGGCAGGCGGCTCCGCCAAGCAGGGCCGCGACCGCAAGTTCCAGGCGATCTTGCCGCTGCGCGGCAAGGTGCTGAACGTGGAAAAGGCGCGTTTTGAAAAGATGCTGTCGTCGGAGCAGATCACCACCCTGATCGCGACCCTCGGCACCTCGATCGGCCCGGACGAATTCAACGTCGACAAGCTGCGCTACCACCGCATCATCATCATGACCGATGCGGACGTCGATGGCGCCCACATCCGCACCCTGCTGCTGACGCTGTTCTACCGCCAGATGCCGCAGCTGGTGGAACGCGGCCACGTGTACATCGCGCAGCCGCCGCTGTACAAGGTCAAGGCCGGCCGCGACGAGCGCTACCTGAAGGACGACGTCGAGGAAGCGAGCTACATGATGACCGTGGCGCTGAACAGCGCGTCGCTGCTGCCGCGCGAAGGCGCCGACCCGATCACCGGCGAAGCGCTGTCGGAACTGGTGCGCCAGTACAACCTGGCGAACGCCATCATGATGCGCCTGACCCGCGTGATCGACCGCGCCGCGCTGACGGCGATCATGAGCGGCGTAACGCTGGACATGATGACGCTGGAAGCGGCCACCGCATCGGCCCAGGCATTGGAAGCGGCCATCAACGACCCCGCCGTACGCGTGGTCGTGCGTTCGGACGAGCTGAGCGAAAAGCACGCGCTGCGCATCGAGCGCATGCGTCACGGTAACGTGAATGTGACGTCGATCGACGCCGACTTCGTCGTCAGCAACGACTACGCCGTACTGGCGAATGCCGCCGCCACCTTCCAGGGCCTGATGGGCGAAGGCGCCATCGTGCGCCGGGGCGAAGGCGAGAAGATGAAGGAATTCGCGGTGCGCGAGTTCCACGAAGCGATGATCTGGCTGCGCGAGGAAGCGGAACGTGGCGTGACGAAGCAGCGTTACAAGGGTCTGGGTGAAATGAATCCGGAGCAGCTGTGGGAGACCACCATGGATCCGACCGTGCGTCGTTTGCTGAAGGTGCAGATCGAGGATGCGATCGCGGCGGATCAGATCTTTACCACGCTGATGGGGGATGAGGTGGAGCCGCGCAGGAACTTCATTGAGACGAATGCGCTGCAGGCGGGGAATATTGATGTTTGATTAGCGGCCCTTGCCAAAATCAGTCAAACCTTTCACTTAATATATTAAAAAGTCAATAAAAAATGGCTGACCAATCGGTCAGCCATTTTTTTGCTTCTCAAATTATTCTCAAAACGTCTCCTTCGCGAACGAGAGGACTGATCCGCACTACCAGCAACTAAAATTGCGATGTTTTGAAAAGGCAGAAAATACGCTCATCGTTACCCCGAAACTGTCGTCCAATTTTTTACCAAGCCCGTGTGCTCAGCGCTCCAGCGCTTGATCAAAATGCAATGGAGATCGTCTGCGCGATCGAAGGCCAACATGATGTTGTCACCCTCCTCAGCAAGATCCATGACAGAGTTCGATTTGAAGTAAAACCTATGCTCGGTCCGGGTCGGATGAGCCTCCCGAGCGTCATACCACGTTACGCCTGCTTTGGTGGTAATGTCGCTACCCATAACCGAAAAAATTGCGTCACCGCTAAAACGTGGGATACCAAAGAGGTGCTTGAGCTCCTGAACACCATTGAGTTCATGTTGGTTCGAACGCTCCGGTCTGGCTTCAACCGCAGAGAGCGTTTTTATGCAAGACGATTTAAAACTTCTTAGGCTAGCAGGCATCATTTCTCCTTGTTTACTTAGATAGCCGTTATCTGTACTTTCCCCTAGAACGTAACAGCATGCCCTACATGGGATCGACACAGCATTACACAAGAGCCTCTGGCTGTTTAGTATCGTGCGATCGTATTACTCACTGCAGCCGGCCTTTGTTTCGTGCAGAGACTATGCTGGGCAACTTGATTGCTAGGTTCAGCAGTCCCGGCATTCATTCGCACCAAGAGCAGTTGGCAGCATGAGTTCACTCTTTCACCGCATTCCCGTACAACATCGCAGATCCGCCAGAAGATCAAGGATTCTGGTTTGTTTTCCAGAGAAGCTGCCAAGGTTTTTAACATCACGCGAGCCACTGAACAGAATTGGCTAGGACGCGACGATGTTCTGCCGATACGTCTTCAATTGGCGGATCAAATCAGGAATTACCAAATTTTTTTCTATTCAAATATAATTTCCGCTAGTATCTATAACATCTTCTCATCCTCCAGAACATCGCGGCGAACTGCCTCCGTACTAGGACATCTATGAACGACCTGATCAACGAACCGGATGCATCCCGGCTCATCTTCGGCCTGCGTGACACTGGCTATAACGTCAAGACCGCAGCCGCTGACATTATCGATAACTCGATTGCCGCTGATGCCGATCGGATTCATGTCGACATTGTACTGAACGCTGACGGCAGAAAGTTTGTTTATTTTGGCGACAACGGTAGGGGAATGGATGCCGAAGGCGTTCACCGTGCGATGCGTTATGGCGCCCCCGAGCGCGAGAATAAGGAGAGCTTGGGAAAATTCGGCTTGGGTCTCAAGACCGCGTCGAGCTCTGTCTGCCTGCGGTATACGGTCATCTCGCGAAACTCGCCGGAACAGGGCCTCGCCAAACTCACATGGGACTTGGATCATGTAGCCAACGCCCAAGCTTGGGAGATGCTAAAGGAGCCGGTCACTAAAGACGAGCAGGACGTGTTCGAGGAAATGTGCGGTCCTACCGGCACACTCGTCATCTGGGAGAAATGCGACCGGATCCTGACGAAGGAATATGAGCCCGGCAGTACGCAGGAGCGCAGCGCAGTAACGCGGCTGGCCGACAGTCTGTCAAAACATCTTTCACTAGTCTTCCATCGCTTTCTGGCCAGCGGAGATTCACGAGAACGCAACGTCGACATACTAGTTAACCAGCAGCCCGTCGAGCCGTGGAACCCCTTCTATCCTGCACGCTCGGAGCAGGTTCTCGCCGAAAAGATGCAGCGTCTCGAGATAGAGATGCCCGACGGCTCCATCGAAATCGCGACAATGAAGGCGTGGCTGCTGCCCCACCGTCTCGACATGACCAAGGATGAGGAAAAGCAGCATGCCCGCATCACCAACCGCTCTCAAGGATTCTATGTCTACCGGGAAGGACGTCTGATTCAGGATGGTGGATGGCTTGACGTTTTCGGAGTCCCCGAGCCTCACTATTCCCTGCTTCGCATCGAATTCGACTTTGGTCACCGGCTCGATGACGCATTCCGCATCGACGTGAAGAAGTCCCGCATCCTGTTCCACCCCGAACTGGCGGACGGTCTGCGCAAGCTGCTCCTGCCAGTCTACCGTGAGGCCGGTATGCGGTATCGCAGGAAAAACCGCGAACAGAATGGTGCAAAGCCGGTTGACCATACCAGTGCCAACAAGAATATAAGCGACACCGGTAACGCAGCAAAGCCGCAGGTGGCCTCAGTGGACCCAACGACGCAGTCTGCCGTCGTTTCCAACAATCAAGGTGCGAAGATCAAACTGCGAGTACCGGTGCAGAGCCACGTGAATGCCGACACCATGTTTGTTGAAGCCGTCGACAGTATCACCAGCGGCGAGTTGTGGCAGCCTGCGCTGCGTGCGCCGGACGCGGAAGGTTACGTTCCGGCAGTCCTGCTGAACAGACATCATGACTTCTACCAGAAGATCTACAAGCGAGCCGCCGCGAACGGCTACGCAGTGGAAGGCATGGATCTCCTACTGTGGGCGTTTGCCGTGGCCGAGCAGAACAATACGAACGAAGAGATGGCGCCGATCTTCCAAGACATCCGCGAAGAAATTTCCAGCAATCTGCGCAAGCTTCTGCGCAACCTGCCAGAACCGGAGCCGGGCGAGCTGGCGGACCAAGACGACGTGGAGTGACATGATCACCGATCGGATCGAACTCATCTTGGCTGAACTCCAAGAAGGTACGGGCGCGGCCTTTGCGGGAACAGTGCGCCATGACGGACTGCGGCGCAGCCTGAAAATCTGGTTTGGAGATCTGGACAAACGACATGGTCCGGTTGCCGAGCTGGTCCCTTATGGTCTGAGAGGACACCAAGTCAAACTTGGTTTCGGCAACTTCTCTGCGGCAGTCATCGAACAGATAAAACAGGCTGCGGAGGAAGATGTCCAGCTGTCACGCGCGCTGCTAGCTTCCATCCCTGCTTCCGTCGTCTTGGAAATGCCGGGACAGGCCTCCGCGAACTGGTTCGTCCAGGACGGCTCATTCAGGATAATTGCCACGGTCAGGAATCTCGACAGGCCGCATTCGGACCAAGCACTCGCCTCCACCTGTCGCGAGGTCATCGTGCCCCTTATGGCAGCCATGGCAGAATTGATCGGCTACGACCAAATCAACAGCCCTGAAGAGGCCAGTGATGCCATTCTTGAGGGCGCACTGCTTCGTTCCGTTGTACGGAGACGGGAACGCAATCCGCGCAACCGGCTCCTCTGCATCCGGATTCATGGCGAGCGCTGTGCGGCCTGCGGACTGGAACCCCGGGCTCGATATGGCGCCGCAGGCAGTGTGATCGAGGTTCACCACCGCCAGCCGCTATGCACGCTGGGACGGCCGCGCGCCTACGATCCGCGGATCGACCTAGTGCCGCTCTGCCCGAGCTGCCACCGGGCGGTGCACACGCGGCGTCCCCTGCCCTATTCTCCCGAAGAACTCAAGGATCTGATGGGAGTCAGCTGTGACTGACCCCGGAGCCTTGCCCGAGATTTTCGAAGAGCTGCGTGCCTGTGTCCCCGACGGGTTCACGCTGTCAGAACGAGTCGTCGAGCCCATCCTTCTCATAGAGCGGGTTGGTAGAAAAATTTGCGCCATGCTCGCCGGGAGCCGGACCGTCAGGGGCGTTTCCACCACAATTGCCGCTCCCACGTACAGGCATGGCTGGATAGCCGACGGTACGACCATCAGACCTCTCCCCCACGATGCGGCCCAAATGTTCAGGAAGCGGTTGGGGAGCCTCGACCCGAACGACCTTCGTTACAGCGAAGCTGTGCGGATCATTCGCGAAGGCAGCCCGGAACTGCGTGCGGTACCGGCGCCATCGTTTAAGGAAGACGGCCGGCAGGCTGCTGAACACATGGCACCGGAACTGCAACCTGCGGGGCTGAACGCCAGCCTTTTCCCCTATCAGGCGCAAGGAGTTCGCTGGATGTGGGAAACCGTCAACATGACAGGAGGTCTGATCCTCGCAGACGAAATGGGGCTTGGAAAGACTATCCAGATCATTGCCCTGCTTCTAATGGATCTTCCGGGCCGCGAATCCCCTGCCCTTATCGTCTGTCCTACCAGTCTGATCGCCAACTGGGAGAGGGAATTCACGCGCTTTGCACCAGGCGTGCAGCTGTTGATCCACCGTGGACCGGACCGGACCGGGGTTTACCGTGGTCTGCAGAAAGCCAACGTAGTAATTGCGACCTATGACACGGTGGTAAACGATATCTCGATCTTCTCCTCGTTCGAATGGTCGTGGGTAATCTGCGATGAAGCACAGGCAATCAAGAACCCGGACTCCCACCGGCGGCAGGTCATCGGATCGCTGCCCCGGCGCAGGACGGTTCCGATGACCGGCACTCCGGTCGAGAACAGCTTGGCCGACCTGTGGTCGCTTGCCGACATCGCCATCCCCGGGCTGCTTGGCTTTCGCCAAGATTTTGAAAAGACGTATGGCGATACGATCGAGGCGGCCCAAGCCCTGCGGCCGATAACCGATCCGGTCATACTCAAGCGTCGCGTGGCCGACGTTGCAGGTGACCTTCCTGAACGGCTCGATATCGACGTGCCTCTCGATCTCGAAGACGGGCTGGTCGACGCCTACATCAGGGTGCGCAGCGAAACCATGGCCCGCTATCCCGTAGCAGGCGCACTTGTTGCGACACTCCGGCTGCAGCTGTTCTGCGCCCACCCATGGCTGGGCCATGCACCGGGGCCGGAAGGAGAAGAGGCGGACGATGCCATACTCGCTCGCACCGGTGCCCTTCCCTTGATGACACCAAAACTGGAACGGGCTCGAGATCTGCTGCTCGAGGCATTTTCGACAGGCAGGAAAGTCATCGTTTTCGCACTGTTCAACCGTATCGGCGAACTGCTGCTCGAAGCCACCGGACGGCGGGACTGCCTGTTCTGGGAAGCGATCAATGGTTCCACTGACCAGAGACTGCGCCAAGAGATTGTCGACCGGTTCGCCGCACATTCAGGGCCGGCGTGTCTTGTGCTGAATCCCAAGGCGGCCGGTGCCGGGCTGAATATCACGGCTGCCACAGTTGTAATACATTTCACGCCTGTGTGGAATCCAGCATTGGAAGCCCAAGCCAGTGCCCGGGCGCACCGTCGCGGCCAGACGGAACCTGTAACGGTCTATCGCCTGTTCTACAGGAATACGGTCGAGGAAGTGATGATTGACCGGTCTGGCTGGAAGAACACCCTTGCGAATGAGTCCGTCCCAATCTCTTCGAGGGATGCGGCGGATATCAGGCGCGCCCTAGAAATTTACCCGAGAAAAACATGACAATGAAATCTTTTAGCAAAACTTTGAGCGCAAACGACATTGGCAAGACGGGAACCCACCAAGCCGGTATTCTGGTTCCGAAAAGCGAACAGGAACTCCTTGCATTTTTTCCTTCCCTTGATGCGGGGGTTAAGAATCCGGATGCGTGGATCCATTGCACCGACGAGCAAGGTGAGCAGCGTAAATTCCGGTTTGTCTACTACAACAACAAACTTCACGATCAGGACGGAACCAGGAATGAATACCGTCTGACCTACATGACCAAGTACCTAAAAGGGATGAGCGCGGAGGAAGGCGACGCGCTCGAATTTTCCCGTGCGAACGGTGCTGCCGGCTACTCCATTCGGCTTGTAAGAAAACCTGCGGTTGCAGCAGAACCGGGGGGCGGTCCGATGCGGATAAAGATTACCGCAGGCTGGCGCCGCGTTCACTGATTCCGACACCACGGATGGCGGCGCCGTTTCTGCTATCGTCCAGTCTGGCCGCGCGGTTGTCATGAAGGAGCGCATACGACGGCCTCCTGAAAAGAACGGTCTACCGTCGCCACCATATGGAAACTACCCTGTTTTGGCGCGCCAGCGCCCGGCAGAGCACGGATACAGAAGTATTTATGGCTGCACACCACCTATTCCGCGACTGACGGCCGAGTGGAATGCGCTGCGGCAGTGGTGCCGACCCTTCCGGACTCCGCATGGACATACCTGAAGCATCCGGTTCCGGCCGCGGTGTCTGTCTGGGACCTGCAGCAGGCGCGTTTATGTACAGTACCAACGCCTGCAGGTCCGTCATTCCCGAGTGACACTGCACAGTCGCAGCGCCCTGCAAGCCTAATTAGGCCGTCATGGTCCGCACTGGAAAGAACGTTAGGTAGGCCGCTGCCAACCTGCGCAATGCCGGTTGTATCCCTAACCGCGTCCGGGCAATGCAACATGGTGGCTTCCCGTGCCATGCTTCTTGGTAGGCTTCAGCCAGTCTGCTGTAGGATCCAGTTACTGAATCCTGTAGCGGGAAGACAGCGGCATTACCTGTGATGTTGTCGGTTTCCGTCATCCATGCCGGCAGCGCCGGAGTTAAGAAGTCGGATACGTCATGAATTCGCAGATTCTGCTGATTAGCTATATGAACGGAGACAGGCCACGGGCTATGCCTTTGGCATCACGCAGGAACCGCGGTCTTCCGCCTGGACTGAGTAGCAGCTGATGGTCTAAAGAGCAGTGCCGTACCGCAAACGGGAACTGTGGCGGACCGTTTCCGCCACGACCAACGGATGCCCTATCCGGCAGCCTGCGGGCTGCATCCTTCAGGCTGGCCTGCTGACAAAGCCATGGTGGTAGTTGGAGGACTGATGACGGGACAGCGAAGCTCAATGGCCGGGACTTCACTGCGGAGCCACTCTGCCAGCGCGTCGACGCTGCCTGAAATGTCCCTATAGCGCCCACGCAGTACGCACTCCCAGACGGTCCCTACCCGCCATCCCGCGTCGCGTAGTGCCTGCATCACCTTTGCGTCGTTGAGACGGTTCCTGCCTATTTTCGTGGCCCAGAATTCCGTGCGCGTCCCAGGCAGTCGAAACAGTGGGCAGTCGTGACCATGCCAGAAACAGCCGTGCACGAACACGACCGCGCGCAGTCCGGGAAACACGATGTCGGGCTTGCCCGGCAGATCAAGACGGTTGACGCGGAACCGGAAGCCACGCCGGTGCAGGAGACTACGGATCAGTTTCTCCGGTTTCGTGTCACGGCCACGAATCCCGGACATCATGCGGCTGCGCGTGGCGCTGTCTACGATATCTGCCATTGATTGCTTCAGGAACAGTACCTCACTATCTTACGCTGTCCCTGCAACGTGGGGCGCGAGAATGGTCGCGCATATTACCGGGAGCGTGATAGCGATGCTGGCCCTACTGTATTGCAGATCATGCTGGCACAGACGGCAGGCATGTGTTTGCCGGCCGTCTGTCAACAGGAAAGAGTCAGGCAGCCAGTCTACCGTGCGCGGTCTGCTGCTTGCGGGCGATGCTCCTGCCGTTGACGATCCTGTCCTTCATCAGGCGTGCCACTGCCGCAAATACCGGCACCACAACCGAATTACCAAACTGCCGGTATGCCTGGGTGTCAGACACCGGGATGCGGAAGCCGGACTCGCCTGGCCCGTCATAGCCCATCAGGCGGGCGCACTCGCGCGGCGTCAGCCGACGTGGACGGTTTTTCATGTTCTGCTCGTGATGCAGGCCGAGTGACGGATCGAATCCGCGGTCAACGAGGATTTCCGAACCATCCTTGTGATAGCGCGCGGAGAGTGTTCTTGTCACGTGGTTCGCGCCCACCAGTCCGTAACCGAACCCGTTACCCTTTTCCTTGTGCTTGATGGAGTAATTGAAGAGGTACTCCCACAACTTCGGAGTCAGGACATAGCATGGATCAACTTCCGGATCGAGGATGTCGCCGAGCGATGGCTTTTTTTCGGGAAATTCCTGTTTGATATTCCGGAGTGTGAATCCTTCATGCACGTTCAGATCCTTGCGGAACCCAACTAGGACGATCCGCTCACGGTGCTGCGGAACGAAATGCGCGCCATCGACGATCTTCGG
>DAMABW010000018.1:0-4030 GCA_031999925.1 Massilia sp.
TGTGCGTCCAGTTCCGGCATCGCGGCGATGTGGTGTTCGACGCCAAAGGCCTTGGCGATCGGCGCCGTGATGTAGTGGTTGGTGGCGGTGATGATGGCCACCAGGTCGCCGGCGTCGAGGTGGCGCTGCACCAGGTCGCGCGCCTGCGGGCGGATCGCCGGTTCGATCACTTCGCGCATGTACTGCGCGTGCATGGCGTCGAGTTCCTGGCGCGGATAGCGCGCCAGGGTGCCGAGGGCGAATTCCAGGTATTCCACCGGGTCGAGCACGCCGGCCTGGTACTGGGCGAAGAAATCGTCGTTGCGGCGCTTGTATTCGGCCGCGTCGACGGCCCCGATCCGCACCAGGAACTGGCCCCACTCGTAATCCGAGTCGATCGGCAGCAGGGTATGGTCGAGGTCAAACAACGCAAGGTTTTTCATTCTTTGGATTCCGACTGCGGGGTGCCCTGGAGCAGCAGGTCGCGCAGCAGCGGCAGCGTGACGGGGCGCTGGGTTTCGAGCGAATACTGGTCAAGGGCGTCCAGCATCGTCGCCAGGGAGCGCATGTCGCGCTTGAAATGGGACAGCAAATAGGGTAACACGCTGGCCGACAGCGTCAAACCGCGCGCCTCGGCAGCCTGGGTCAGCGCGGCGATCTTCTCGTCGTCGGACAGGCCGTGGATCAGGTAGATCAGGCCCCAGCCCATGCGCGTGCGCAGGTCTTCGCGCACCGGCAGCACGGCCGGCGGCACCGGGCCGGTGGAGACCATGTAGGCGCCGTGCTCGCGGATCTGGTTGAACAGGGCAAAGGCGTCGATCTGGGCTTGCGGCGAGAGCAGGTTGCAGTCGTCCAGCAGGTACAGGGTGATCTCCGGCGTAAACACGAATTCTTCGCTCGGCGCGTCGGCGGCGATGTAGCGCGAGGCCGGCGTGGCCGCCAGGCCCTGCAGCAAATGGGTCTTGCCGGCGCCGGTGTCGCCCCACAGGTAGGCGAAATGCTCGCGCGACGCGCGCTGCGCGAACTGGTGCATCAGGTGCGTGAGTTCCGCATTCGCCCCGACCTGGAAGGTATCGAGGCTCTGCGCCGGATGTTCGGCGCCTAGATCGAGCACCAGCTGTTTCATGGTGTCGGCCTCATGCGGGAATATTCATGCGCACGCATCGCTGGAAGTGTAGGGTGGGGACTCGTCCCCACCGGAACATCGCACCGGCACTGCCCCCGGAGCGCCGCCATAAGCTCGGCTGATTGTTCTCCAGTTGGCGAAAAGAATGGCATGTTTTTGTTGTTATCTCGGTTTAGCGGCGGTTTAGCGGTTGGGGCCAGCCCGTTTTGCTAGAATAGCGAATTGACCAGAAACAGGTCTACGCCTTCTATTTTACCGCCTCCGCTGCTAAATACCATGAGCCAACCATCTAATGTTTCTCTGTCTTACCGCGACGCGGGTGTCGATATCGACGCCGGCGATGCCCTGGTCGAAGCGATCAAACCCCTTGCCAAGCGCACCATGCGCGAAGGCGTGCTCGGCGGCATCGGCGGCTTCGGCGGTCTGTTCGAGATCAGCAAGAAGTTCAAGGAACCGGTCTTGGTCTCGGGTACCGACGGCGTCGGCACCAAGCTCAAGCTCGCCTTCGAGCTGAACCGCCACGACACGGTCGGCATCGACCTGGTCGCCATGAGCGTGAACGACATCCTGGTGCAGGGCGCCGAACCGCTGTTCTTCCTCGACTACTTCGCTTGCGGCAAACTCGACGTGGCCACCGCCACCGCCGTGGTCTCGGGCATCGCCAAGGGTTGCGAAGAATCGGGCTGCGCGCTGCTGGGCGGCGAGACGGCCGAGATGCCGGGCATGTACCCGGACGGCGAATACGACCTGGCCGGCTTCGCCGTCGGCGCGGTGGAAAAATCGCAGATCATCGACGGCAGCAAGATCGTGCCGGGCGACGTGGTGCTGGGCCTGGCTTCGTCGGGCATCCACTCGAACGGCTACTCGCTGGTGCGCAAGATCATTCAAGTGGCCAAGCCGGACCTGGAAGCCGACTTCCACGGGCGCAAGCTGGCCGACGTGCTGATGGCGCCGACCCGCCTCTACGTCAAGCCGCTGCTGGCGCTGATGGCGGCCATGGAAGTGAAGGGTCTGGTGCACATCACCGGCGGCGGCCTGGTCGAGAACATCCCGCGCGTGCTGGCGGACAACCTGACCGCGGTGCTGGACGCCAAGTCGTGGACCATGCCGCCGCTGTTCCAGTGGCTGCAGCAGCACGGCGGCGTGGCGGATGCCGAGATGCACCGCGTGTTCAACTGCGGCATCGGCATGACCGTGATCGTGGCCAAGGAAAATGCGGATGCGGCCATGGCCCAGCTGCAGGCGGCTGGTGAAACCGTGTACCGCATCGGCGAGATCCGTGCGCGCGAAGAAGGCCAGGCGCAGACCGTGGTGGTGTAAGCGGTTCGTCAGCTCAGCAAAAAGGCGCTCCGAGGAGCGCCTTTTTCATTGCTTTTCAAACTGATCGATTACTTCACGCCGCTGCCGATATTCCGATCCAAAAACTTCTCGACCCGGCTCCAGAAGTCGACCCGGTTCGCAGGCAGGCGCCAGCCGTGGCCTTCGTCCTGGTACTCGATCCACTCGACCTGCTTGTTGCCCGGCTTCACCGCATCCAGGAACTTGCGTCCATGGAACATCGGGACGCGGCGGTCGACACCGCCATAGGCCAGCAGCAGCGGCGCCTTGATGCGCGCCGCCTGCTGGATCGGCGAGGTGGCTTTCAGCTGGGCCGCATCCTTGACCTGGTCGCCGACCATGTCGGGCATGCCGTATTGCTTCCATTGCTGGGACATGTCCGAGGTGAAGCTCCAGTGGCCGTCGTAGAGCAAATTGATGTCGGTGACGCCAACCCAGCTGACGCCGCACTTGTACAGATCGGCGTCGTTCACCAGTCCCATCAAAGTGGCATAGCCGCCATAGCTGGCGCCGGCGATGCAGATGCGTTTCGGGTCGGCGTAGCCCTGGGCGATGGCCCAGCGCGCGCCATCGGCAATGTCGTCCTGCATCTTCAGGCCCCATTGCTTCCAGCCGGCGCGGAAATGCGTGTTGCCATAGCCGGTGCTGCCGCGGAAGTCCGGTTCCAGTACCGCATAACCGCGCGAGGCGAGGAACTGGGTTTCCGGGTCCCAGCCCCAGTGGTTGCCGTGGACATAAGGCCCACCGTGCACCAGCACCACCAGCGGCGCGTTCTTCGCCCCGTTCGCGGGCAGGGTCAGCAGCGCCGGAATCTCCATGCCGTCGCGCGCCTTGTAGCGCAGCGGGTCCTGGCGGCCCATGCGCGCCGGGTCGAGGCCCGGATACGCCTCGCCGACCAGGTTCAACTTGCCGGTCTGGACGTTGTACAGGTGATAGAAGGGCGGCTTCTTGTCCGAATACGATTTCACCAACGCCCATTCGGCGTGGTTCCCCGACGGGAAAGACATCAGGTTGATCGTGCCCGGCAGGGCCGCATCGAGCTTCTGCTGCACCGCCTGCATCGGCGCGTCGAGCCAGACCGTGGTTTCGGCATCGGTGCGCACCCGGATGCCCAGCAGCTTGTCGCCGCTGCTGACGAGCGAACCGGCGAAGTCGTAGCCGGGCGTGACCACGAGCGGCTCGGCGCTCAGCTTGCCGGTGGCGGGGTCGACGGTGAAGACGCTGGTGGTGTCCTTGCCGCCATTGGCGACGACATACAGCGTGCCGTCGCTGCCGAAGCCGAGCGGCTCGAAGGCATCCTTGCCGCCCTTGTAGGTATCGAAGGTGCTGAGCGCGCGCCAGGCGTCGCTGGCGGGATCGCGGTACCAGATGGTGGTGACGCCTTTTTCGCTGCTTGACGCCAGGCGCGGCTCGCCCTTGTGGTCGAGCATCCACCCCGTTACCCTGGCCGGGCGCTGCACCGTTTGCGTGGCGCCGGTCAGCGTGTTCAGCTTCAGCAAATTGATCGTGCGTACTTCGTAGCTGTCGTCTTCGTACTCGACGCTCTGGACGTAGACGAAGGCGGAATTCTGGGCGCCGCGCTCGTCC
>DAMABW010000018.1:4040-24744 GCA_031999925.1 Massilia sp.
CGTCCATCATGAAGGTATGCCAGGGCAGCATCTTGCTGGTAATGAGGGTTCCGGTCGACTCGATGGCGCCGCCGCGGCGGTTGGCCAGCTGGCGCAGGTTGGCGCCGTCCTTGTCGACCGCGTACAGGCCGGCCGCCATGTAGGCGCCGCCCGGCGCCACCTGGTGGTCGGTCACGTTGAAGAGCAGGCGGCCGTCGTTGACCCATTCGAAATCGAGGATGTCGGCATCCTTGTAGCCGGCCACCGGCTTGGCGGTATTCGCCTGGAGGTCGATCACCACCAGGATGTCGCGCCGTCCGGCCGCGCTCGATACCGCCGCCAGGTAGCGTGCGCTTGGCGACAGCTTGGCGCCGGCCAGCACCGGGTTGATGAAGAAACGCTCGATCGGCGGCGGGGCGCCGGCTGGCGCCGTGCTTGCCGCGGCTGCGGTGGCGTGCAGTGGCGCGGCGCACAGGACCAGCGCGAGTGCGCTGCCGAGCTGGCAAATCAGGCTGCGTGAATACATGGCGTCTCCTGTTGGTTGTCGTGGTCGTTGCTGCGCCGGCGCCCCTTATTGCCGGGCTGCGCCGATGTGCTGGTCCAGGAATTTCTCTACCCGGGTCCAGAAATCGATGCGGTTCTGTTCCACCGCCAGTCCATGCCCTTCGTCGGGATACTCGACCCAGTCGACCGTGCTGTTGTGCTTCTTGACGGCGGCCAGGAACTCGGTGCCGTGGTACAGCGGCACGCGACGGTCGACGCCGCCGTAGGCCAGCAGCAGCGGCGCCTTGATGCGCGCCGCCTGCCGGATCGGCGACGTGGCCTCGAGCTGGGCCGCATCGCGGGTCTGGTCGCCCACCAGCACGGGCAAGCCGTACTGCAGGTATTCGTCGGAGGCATCCGAGGTCGCGCTCCAGTGGCCGTCGTAGAGCAGGTTGATGTCGGTAACGCCCATCCAGTCGACCGCACAGCGGTACAGGTCCGGGTCCTTGACCACGCCCATCAGCGCGGCATAGCCGCCGTAGCTGCCACCGGCGATGCAGATGCGGCCCGCGTCGGCATAGCCCTGCTTGACGGCCCAGCGCGCGCCATCGGCGACGTCGTCCTGCATGGCCAGGCCCCATTGCTTCCAGCCGGCACGGAAGTGCGCATTGCCGAAACCGGTGCTGCCGCGGTACTCCGGTTCCATTACCGCATAGCCGCGCGAAGCCAGGAACTGGGCCTGGGCTCGCCAGCCCATTTCGGTGCCGCGGACAAAGGGGCCGCCATGCACCAGCATCACCAGCGGCAGGTTTTTCCCGTTGCCGCCGGCAGGCAGGGTCAGCAGGGCCGGAATCTCGCGCCCGTCGCGTGCCTTGTAGCGCACGAATTCCTGGCGGCCCATCTCGGCCGGCTTGATGGCGGCATGCGATTCGCCCACCTTGTTCAGCTTGCCGGTCCTGGCGTCGAACAGCCAGAACACGGAAGGCTGGATGTCGGAATAGGACTCGACCAGCATGTGCGCCGCCTGCGGATTGCGCGCCACCGAGACCAGGTTGATCGTGGTCGGCAATTGCTGGTCGATCTTTTCCTGCGCCGCCTTCATGCCGGTATCGAACCAGACGTTTTCGCGGGCATCGGTCAGCAGGCGCACGCCGAGCAGCCTGTCCCGGTTCGCCACCAGGTAGCCGTCGAAATCGTAGCCGGGCGCGTTCAGGAGCGGAGCCGGGCTGAGCTTGCCGCTGGCGGTATCGACCGTGTACAGCGCGCTGGTGTCGCGGCCGTTGTTCGCCTCCACGTACAGCAGGCCGTCCGGGCCGAAGCCGAGCGGCGTAAACGCGGCGTCGTTGCCCTTGAACGCCTGTGCCTGGTAAAGCTGGCGCCAGCCCCCGCTGCCCGGGGCGCGGAAATACACGATCAGCTTGTCTTCCTTGAGCACCGACGCCAGGCGTGGCTCGCCGTCCTGGCCGAGCATCCAGCTGGACACCTTGCCCGGACGCTCGACGAGTTGCGACAGCCCGGTCACGGTGTTCAGGCGCAGCAGGTTGGTGTTGACCACACGACCGGCATGGTCGAATTCCGGCGACCTGACGTAGATGTCGTCCGAATCCTGGCTGCCGGGCTGGGGCAGCATGTAGGTGTTCCAGGGAAGCATGCGCTTTTGCGCCAGCGTGCTGCTCTTGACCACGCCACCGCCCACGCGGCGCGCGGCCAGTTGCAGGAAGCCTTCGCCGTCGCGGTTGACCGCGAACAGGCCGGCCGCGAAATAGGTGTCGCCGGGGCCGACGTTACGGTCCGTCACGTCGAACACCAGGCGCTCGTCGTTCACCCACTGGAAGCGGCGCACATCCGAGTCGGCAAAGGAGGCGACCGTCTTGACGCTGTTGTCCTGCAGGTCGACGACCATCAGGCGCATGGACTTGCCGGGCGCGCTGCTGCGCGCGGCAAGGTAGCGGCCGCTTGGCGAGAGCGTGGCGCCGCCGAACTCGGCGTTGTTGAAAAACGCTGCGGCCGGTGGCCGCGATGCCTGCGCCGCGCTGGCTGCTGGCGCGCCGGCAAGCATGCACGACAGGGCGATCCCGAGCACCAGGCGCAGCGGGACAGGACGGAAAAGCGACAAGGCCATGATGATCCGAAGAAAGAGGAAATGGCCGGCAGCATAGCAGTGCCGGCATCACCAAAAACTATCCGATTATCACTTTCACATGAGCAAGTTATCGCGCCAGCACCTTGGGCACGCGCGCCCCGCGCAGGCGGAAGGCATCCGGCATGCGCGACCCCAGCAGCGGCCGCAAATACAGCCGGAAGGCGTCGGTGACATCGGTGCCGCTTTCGCTGATGAATTCGTCTTCCATGGTGCGGGTCTTGCCGGCCACGGCATCGAGCGGCAGCAGTTCGTAGTCGACCGAATAGAAGCCGGTACGGCGGATCGCCACCGAGCCGTCGCGCTCGCCCCACATGGCAAATTGCACCGCCTTCTCGCCGACTTCGCGCGCCTCGCGCGCATCGACGTCCGACACGCAGCCGATGAAGGAGCGCTGCAGGTAGCCGAAGGTATCGCCGCGCACGCGCTTGATGCCGAGCTTGGCCTTGATCTCGTCGCACAGCAGGTCGGCCAGGGCGCCGCTGCCCGACAGTTGCACGTTGCCGTGCTGGTCGCGCTCGATTTCCTTGGCCAGCAGCGTCGCCACCGGCTGGCCCGAGGCATCGTGGATGCCCTCGGACACCGCGATCACGCAGCGCCCGTGCCGTTCATAAGTGGCCTTTACGTCGGTCAGGAAGCGTTCCAGGTCGAAGGTGCGCTCGGGCACGTAGATCAGGTGCGGGCCGTCGTCCGGGAATTTCTTGCCCAGCGCCGAGGCCGCGGTCAGGAAGCCCGCGTGGCGCCCCATCACCACGCCGACGTACACGCCAGGCAGGGCGGCGTTGTCGAGGTTGGCGCCGGCGAAGGCTTGCGCCACGAAGCGCGCGGCCGAGGGAAAGCCGGGCGTGTGGTCGCTGCCGGCCAGGTCGTTGTCGATGGTTTTCGGAATGTGGATGCAGCGCAGCGGGTAGCCGGCCTGGCACGCTTCCTGGCTGACGATGCGCACCGTGTCGGCCGAATCGTTGCCGCCGATGTAGAAGAAATGTTCGATCTCGTGCGCGCGCAAGGTTTCAAAGATGCGCCCGCAGTAGGCGGCGTCGGGCTTGTCGCGCGTCGAACCGAGCGCCGAGGACGGCGTGGCGGCCACCAGTTCCAGGTTGTGGCTGGTTTCCTGGGTCAGGTCGAGGAAGTCCTCGTCCACGATGCCGCGCACGCCGTGCAGGGCGCCGTAGACGCGGGTGACGTTCTGGAAGCGGCGCGCCTCGAGCGCCACCCCGACCATCGACTGGTTGATGACGGCGGTCGGGCCGCCTCCCTGTGCTACGAGAATCTTGCCGGATGACATAGAACCTCCTTCAGGTGATGGCGCAACGACCAGCCGTGGAACTGCTTTTACAAGCTTACTGGTTACAAGGCTGCTCCCTTGCCGATGTTTTTGTCGAGGAACTTCTCGACGCGGGACCAGAAGTCGATGCTGTTCTTCGGCAGGAAGAAGCCGTGGCCCTCGTCCGCATACTCGACCCACTCGACGTTCGGGTTGGTGCGCTTGACCGCCGCGTAGAACTTGGTGCCGTGGTCGATCGGCACGCGCACGTCGGCGCCGCCATAGGCCAGCAGTAGCGGCTGCTTGATGCGCGCCGCCTGCTCGATCGGCGAGGTTGCTTTCAGCTGGGCCGCGTCCTTGACCTGGTCGCCGATCATTTCCGGCATGCCGTAGCGCTTCCATTCGTCGGGCATGTCGCTCCTGTGGTTGGCGCTGCTGTACATCAGGTTGATGTCGGTCACGCCGACCCAGTCGACGCCGCACTTGTACAGGTCGGGATCGTTGATCAGGCCCATCAGGGTGGCATAGCCGCCGTAGCTGGCGCCGGCGATGCAGACGCGCTTCGGATCGACCAGGCCCTTGTCGATGGCCCAGCGCACACCGTCGGCGACGTCGTTCTGCATGGCCAGGCCCCACTGCTTGAAGCCGGCCTTGTAGTGGGCCGCGCCGAAACCGGTGCTGCCGCGGAATTCAGGCTCGAGCACGGCGTAGCCGCGCGAGGCGAGGAACTGGGTTTCCGCCTGCCAGCCCCAGGCCGAGCCGCGTACCCAGGGACCGCCGTGCACCAGCACCACCAGCGGCAGCCCGGTCTTCTTGCCGCCGGGCGGCAGCGTCAGCAGGGCCGGAATCTCGAGGCCGTCGCGCGCCTTGTAGCGCAGCGGCTGCTGGCGGCCCATCAGCGCCGGATCGATGCCCGGGCGGGTTTCGCCGGCCTTGCTGAGCTGCTTGGTATCGCGGTTGTACAGGTAATAGGTCTGCGGGATGGCGTCGGAATAGGCATTTACCAGCAGCCATGGCGTTTGCGAATGCTTGGGCGGCGCCGACACTAGGTTGACCGTTGCCGGCAGCAACTGGTCGACGGTTTGCTGGATGGCCTTCATTTCCGGATCAAACCACTCGATCGAGGTGGCGTCGGTGGTGAACAGCATGCCCAGCATTTTCTTGGGCGTGGACAGGATGGCGCCGTCGAAATCGTAGCCGGCCGTGCTCAGCAAGGGTTCCGGATTGATCTTGCCGGTCGCGAAATTGAAGGTGTAGACGGCGCTCGTGTCCTTGCCGTTGCGGGCGATGACGTACAAGGTGCCGTCCGGGCCGAACTTGAGCGGCGTGATCTCGTCGGGGTTGTTGCCGTACGACTTGAAGCTCGCCAGCGTGCGCCATTGCTTCGTTTCCGGATCCAGGTAGTGGATCACCGAGGTGTCCTCGTTCTGGCCGGCGGCGACGCGCGGCTCGCCGTTCTGGTCGAGCAGCCAGCTGCTGACGTCCCCCATCGGGCGGCTGACCGGTTGTGCGCGCCCGGTGCGCGTGTTCAGGCGCAGCAGTTCGACACGCGTAGTGCGGTTGTCGCTCTTGCGCACCACGTTGCGGACATAGACGTAGTCGGAATCCTGGGAGCCGGTCTGATCGAGCATGAAGGTGTGCCAGGGCAGCAGCTTGGCCGCGGCGCGGCTCATGGTGGCGTCGTAGCCGCGGTCGACCAGTTGCAGCAGTTCGCTGCCGTCGGCGTTGATCGCGAACAGGCCCGGCATATGCTGGACGTCGGCCTGGCCGACGTTCATGTCGTCGAAATTGAAGATCAGGCGCTTGCTGTTGACCCACTGGATGTCGTCGACGTCGGCGTCGGCGTGCGAGGCGATGACCTTACCGGTATTGGTCTGCAGGTCGATCACCGCCAGCGTGCGGCGCTGGCCGGGGGCGTTCGTGCGCGCGGCCAGGTAGCGGCCGTCAGGCGAGAGCACGCCGCCGGTGAAGCCAGCATTGTTGAAGAAGCGTTCGATCGGCGGCAGGGCCGGATTGGCCTGGGCCTGGACGGCCGGCGCGGCGGACAACACCAGCGCCAGGGCGACGGCGCTGTACAGTGAAGCTCGGGTGAACAACATGTGGTTTTCCTAGTCGAGAAAAGGGCCGCTCTCCGGCGGGTCGTTGTTTCTCAAGAATAACATTTGTGCATGACAAAAAGCTATGCCAGTGGGATATTTTGCCGCGCTGTTGCAGGGATGCCGCAGCGCCTGTCCACGCCTATTCCGGTGCCCGGATGTAGTCCACCAGGCCATTGCTGGCGCGGCTAGGGGGCGCGGTAAGCAGGCTGACGAGGACCACTGCCGCGATCCCGATCGGCACGCCGAAGATCCCGGCCGACATCGGCGCGATGTCGAACCAGGCCGCATCCATCCGACCGCCCAGTATCGGGTTGGTGCGCAGCATGTAGTAGAGGCAGGTCAAGAAGCCGGCGATCATGCCGGCAATTGCCCCGGCGTGGTTCGCGCGCTTCCAGAACACGCCCAGTACCAGCGGCGCGAACAAAGTCGAGGCCGCCAACGAAAACGCGGCGCCCACCAATGACAGGATGTCGGCCGGCTTTTGCGAGGCGGCATAGGCGGCGATGAAGGCAACCGCCAGCAGCAGCAGCTTCGAGATCGTGACGCGCTTTTGCGTGGAAGCGCCGGGGTCGACGATCTTGTAATACACATCGTGCGACAGGGCATTCGAGATCGCCAGCAGCAGGCCGTCGGCGGTGGACAGGGCGGCAGCCAGGCCGCCGGCCGCCACCAGCCCCGAGATCACGTAGGGCAGGCCGCCGATTTCCGGCGTCGCCAGCACCAGCACGTCGCCGTCGATGGCGATTTCCGCCAGCTGCACCAGGCCGTCGCCGTTGATGTCGGTGATGCTGATCAGCGGATTGACCTTGTCGACATTCGCCCAGTAGGAAATCCAGGTCGGCAAGGAGCGGAAGTCGCTGCCGACCAGGCTGGTATAGATGTCGTATTTCGCCAGCACCGCCAGTGCCGGGATGCTCAAGTAAATCAGCAGGATGAAGAACAGGGTCCAGAACACCGAGCCGCGCGCCGCGTGCACCGAGGGCGTGGTGTAGGAGCGCATCAAAATGTGGGGCAGGGCGGCGGTGCCGAACATCAGGCAGAACACCAGGGCCAGGAAATTGTTGCGACGTGCATTCGATTCGGCCTCGGTGGCGCCGGGGAAGGGCGCGGCGTGCGGCTGCGGCGGCTGGGCGCGTGCCAGCAGGCGTGCGCGCTGGGCCCGCCACAGGGTTTCGGCGTCGTCGACGGTTTTCGGATAGGCGGCCAGGGCGCGCTCGGCATTGCGCACGTCGCCCAGCGAGGCATTGCGCAGGCGCGCCGCGTCGAGGCGGCGCTGGGCTTCCAGCCGGCCGCCTTCCCAGGAGCCGGGCAGGGCAGCGAGGCGGGCGGCGTAATCGTCGGCCTGGCGCCGGAACTGGGCGCGCACCGCTTCCTCGCGCGGGTCGGCCGCCAGCTGCGCTTCGCGCTGTGCCAGCTTCGGCAGCACGGAGCCGTAGGCCACTTGCGGCAAGGGATTGTCGGCATGCTTGGCCGACAGCCACATGGTCGGAATCAAAAAGGCGACCAGGATGATGATGTACTGCGCCACCTGGGTCCAGGTGATGCCGCGCATGCCGCCCAGGAACGAGCAGACCAGGATGCTGGCCAGCCCCAGGAAAATGCCCACCGAGAAATCGACGCCGGTAAAACGCGAAGCGATCAGCCCCACCGCATATATCTGCGCCACCACGTAGACGAACGATACGATGATGGTCGCGCCGACGGCCAGCGCCCGCACCGGCCCGCCGCGCCCGCCCGCGCCGCCGCCGTAGCGCGCCGCCAGGTAGTCGGGGATCGTGTACTGGCCGAATTTACGCAGGTAGGGCGCGATCAGCAGCGCCACCAGGCAATAGCCGCCGGTCCAGCCCATGATGTAGGCCAGGGCATCGAAGCCATACAAATACAGGCCGCCTGCCAGGCTGATGAAGCTGGCCGCCGAGATCCAGTCGGCGGCGGTGGCCATGCCGTTGAACAGGGCCGGCACGCGGCGTCCGGCCACATAGTACTCGGTGACGTTCGAGGTGCGGCTGACCACGCCGATGGTGGCGAACATGAACAGGTGCCCGATCCACAAGCGCGGCATGCCTTCCTTTTCCAGCACCGTCAGGGCCAGCAGGAAGCCGGCGAAGCAGACGCAGAACCAGGCGTAGTAGCCGGACAGGCGCCTGAAATAGCGCTTGTTGGCCGTCACGCGGACTGCTCCATGGCGCGTGTGTAGGCATCGTCGAGTTGGCGCATGCGCCAGGCGTAGAAGCCGATGATGGCCAGGCAGACCAGCGAGGCGCCCTGCGCCGCCATGTAGAACGACAGCGGCCAGCCGAAGATGCTGATCTGCGCCAGCTCGCGCGCAAAGTACACGGTGCAAAAGCCGGTGAGCAGCCACAAGCCCATCAGGATGGCGGTCAGGCGCCGGGTGCGGCGCCAGTGCAGGGCGCGCTCGGCCAGCAGCAGGCGCTGGCGGCGCAGGTCGGAGTCTTGTGGGGGCGCGGATTCAGGCGGCATCGATGGGGTCGCTGGCGGGTGGCGGGAAGGTCAGCCGGAACAGGCTGCCCGGGAATTTCTTCGAATGGCTGCGCGGGTTGTTGAAGATGTCGACCTCGGCATTGTGCTGGCCGGCGATCTCGCGCACGATCGCCAGGCCGAGGCCGCTGCCGCTGGCGCTGTTGCCCAGGATGCGGTAGAAGCGCTCGAACACGTGGACACGCTCGGCGGGCGCGATGCCGGGACCGGTGTCCTCGACTTCCAGCAGCGCATGTTCACCGTCGCGGCGTACCCGCACCGTGACGCTGCCGCCGCTCGGGGTGTAGCGCAAGGCGTTGTCGATCAGGTTCGACAGCAGTTCGCGCAGCATCATGGCGTTGCCGGCGATGGTCACCGGCTCGTCGTGCGGTTCGTAGCCGAGGTCGATATCGTGGGAAAAGGAGGCCTGGACCCAGTCCTGCACCACGCTCACCGCCAGCGCGCCGAGCTCGATTTCCTCAAAGGCGAGGCCGGCATGCGGCTGGTTTTCCGCACGCGCCAGGGCCAGCAACTGGTTCACCAGGCGCGTCGCCGATTCCGAACTCTTGGCCAATTGTTCCAGCGAGCGGTGGATTTCGTCGGGGTCGACCTGGCGCAGCGCCAGTTCCGATTGCATGCGCATGCCGGCCAGCGGCGTCTTCATCTGGTGGGCGGCGTCGGCAATGAAACGCTTCTGCATGTCGATGGTCTGGGCCAGGCGCCCCAGCATGTCGTTGAGCGAGCCGACGAGCGGTGAAATTTCTTCCGGCACTTGCCGGGAATCGATAGGCGACAGATCGTCCGAGGAGCGCGCGCGGATACGCTCCTGCAGTTCGGCCAGCGGCGACAGCCCGCGCGACAGGGCAAACCACACCAGGGCCAGGATAACCGGCAGGATGATGAACTGGGGCAGGATTACGCCCTTGATGATCTCGTTGGCGAGCAGGGCGCGCTTGTCCAGGGTTTCGGCCACCTGCACCAGGGCCTTGCGCGCGGCGGGCTCGTCGGCGTTGGCGGCGGCGTCGGCCTGGTGGAAGGGATCGAGGTTCACATACAAATAGGCCACGCGCACCGGCGTGCCGTGCACGGCGTCGCTCCGGAAATGCACGGCGCCGTCCTTGTCGCCCTCGTCATCGCGCGGGCGCGGCAGTTCGCGGTCGCCATCTACGTGGCGGCCATGCGCATCGAGCACCTGGAAATACACGCTGTCGACGTCGTCGGCGCGCAGGATGTCGCGCGCGCTGCCGGGCAGGCGGGTGGCAATCGCCCCGTCGACCTCGCGCACCTGCTGGGCCAGCACCGTGACCCGGTCTTCCAGGGCATGGTCGAAGGGCTGGTTCGCGATCGACTTCGCCACCAGGTAGGTGATGGCGATGCTCATCGGCCACAGCAGCAGCAGGGGCGCCAGCATCCAGTCGAGGATCTCGCCGAACAGCGAATGCTGGATGCTGGCCTCGGGCTCGGGATTCGGCGGCGCGTACAGCGGTTCGGGCAGGGGCTCGCCCAGGTCTGCCGGTAAGGCGCTGTCGGGCGGCACGAGGCCGGCATCGCGGTCGTTCACGTGCGTTTTTTACTTGTGTTCGCTTGCAGCTTCGGCGCCCGCGCCGGCGCCCGAGCGTGTGGCGTCGGAATATTTTTCCAGGCAATAGCCCAGCCCGCGCACGGTGGCAATGCGCACGCCGCCGACCTCGATCTTCTTGCGCAGCCGGTGCACATAGACTTCGATGGCGTTGTTCGACACCTCTTCTCCCCATTCGCACAGGTGATCGACCAGCTGCTCCTTCGAGACCAGGCGCCCGGTGCGCGCCAGCAGGATTTCGAGCAGGCCGAGTTCGCGCGCCGACAGGTCGAGCATCTGCTCGTTGATGTAGGCGCTGCGCCCGACCTGGTCGTAGACCAGCGGCCCGTGGCGGATCACGGCCGGGCCGCCGCCGGCGCCGCGCCGGGTGAGGGCGCGTACGCGCGCTTCCAGTTCCGACAGGGCGAACGGCTTGGCCATGTAGTCGTCGGCGCCCAGGTCCAGGCCCTCGACGCGCTGCTCGACGGAATCGGCGGCGGTGAGGATCAGCACCGGCAGCAGGGAAGAGCGGGCGCGCAGGCGGCGCAGCACTTCCAGGCCGGGCATGCGCGGCAGGCCGAGGTCGAGGATGAGGAGGTCGAACTCCTGGGTGGAGAGGGCGGTGTCGGCGTCGGCGCCGTTGCGCACGCAATCGATCGCGTAGCCGGATTGGCGCAGGGAGCGCGTCAGCCCGTCCGCGAGTACGCTATCATCTTCTGCAAGTAAAATTCGCATGGTTGTACCCTGTTTTCGATTAAACCCCGGTGCCGCCTTCATTGTGTTTGATTTAGCGCAACAATGCGAGTTTTCTCAAACCGACATTTCATTTTTTCGCTTGCCAAAACCACTGGATTTTTATACAGTACTAGCTATTGAAACGCGCGACGGCGCCCACACCTTGGTTACCTCCAAGACTGAAAGAAAATTATGGACGACAAAAAATCCGCAGTAAATGCCTCCGAAAAAGGCAAGGCGCTGGCTGCCGCCCTCGCGCAAATCGAAAAGCAGTTCGGCAAGGGCTCGGTCATGCGCATGGACGCGAATGCACCGGTTGAGGAAGTGCAAACCGTGTCCACCGGCTCGCTGGGCCTGGACATCGCCCTCGGCGTCGGCGGCCTGCCGCGCGGCCGTATCGTGGAAATCTACGGTCCGGAGTCGTCGGGTAAAACCACGCTGACCCTGCAGACCATCGCCCAGATGCAAAAGCTCGGCGGCACCTGCGCCTTCATCGACGCCGAGCACGCGCTCGACGTCACCTATGCGCAAAAGCTGGGCATCAAGCTCGACGAGCTGCTGATCTCGCAGCCCGATACCGGCGAACAGGCCCTGGAAATCACCGACGCCCTGGTGCGTTCGGGTTCGGTCGACCTGGTGGTTATCGACTCGGTGGCGGCACTGACCCCGCGCGCCGAGATCGAAGGCGACATGGGCGACTCGCTGCCGGGCCTGCAAGCCCGCCTGATGTCGCAGGCGCTGCGCAAGCTGACCGGCTCGATCAACCGTACCAACACCCTGGTGATCTTCATTAACCAGATCCGCATGAAGATCGGCGTCATGTTCGGCAGCCCGGAAACCACGACCGGCGGTAACGCGCTGAAGTTCTACGCCTCGGTGCGCATGGACATCCGCCGTACCGGTTCGATCAAGTCGGGCGACGAGGTGATCGGTAACGAAACCAAGGTCAAGGTCGTTAAGAACAAGATCGCGCCACCGTTCAAGGAAGCCCACTTCGACATCCTGTACGGAGAAGGCACCTCGCGCGAAGGCGAAATCCTGGATCTGGGCGCCGACAACAAGATCGTCGAGAAGTCGGGTTCCTGGTATAGCTACAACGGCGAACGCATCGGCCAGGGTAAAGATAACGCACGTCAGTTCCTGAAAGACCGTCCGGCACTGGCACGCGAAATCGAAAACAAGGTCCGCGCCACCCTGGGCGTGCGCGAGCTGCCGCCGGTCAGCGCCGACGCTGCGCCGGAAAAGGCCGTCTCGGAATAAGTTGAGCGCGGTTTTGGCAATAACAGCAACATCGGCAACACTGGCAGCATCATGCGCGCGCCACCGCTGAGCCTGAAAGCACGGGCGCTGCGCTTCCTCTCCATGAGGGAGCACAGCCGGCTCGAGCTGGGGCGCAAGCTGGCGCGCCATGCCGAGGAGGGCGACGACATCGAAGCCCTCCTCGATTTCCTCGAAAAGAACAACTGGCTGTCGCAGGAGCGTTTCGCCGAATCCCTGATTCACCGAAAAGCCTCCCGCTACGGCAACAGCCGAGTCGTGGCCGAGTTGCAAAGCCACGGCGTGAACGGCGAAGCCCTGGCCGAGCTCAAGTCCGAGCTGGCCTCGAGCGAAATGGCGCGCGCCGTCGAAGTCTGGCGCCGCAAGTTCGGCACCGTGGCGCAAGACGCGGCCGAGCGCAGCAAGCAAATGCGTTTCCTGATGGCGCGCGGCTTCTCCAGCCGCGCCGTGCGCGAGGCACTCAAGGGCGCGCCCGACGAAGACGACGATTTCTAAGACGTCTCACGTCTCACTTTATTTGGTATGAAGCAGGCTCCAGCGCGGAGCGCCATTCGTTGATATGCCCGGCCGACAAGCTGCCGGGCGTATTCCTCAACGACGGATGGTGCTGCGCGCTGGTGCTTGCCGGCGGCTGCCTCGTGCAGCCCAACCCGTGGCAGTTGCCGCGGGCATCACGAGCGAACAAGAAGGGAAAAGCATGAAAGCGCTGCTCGCATTGGTACTGGCCGCTACCCTCGCTGGCTGTGCCCAGCCTCCCGTTACCCCCACCGGTGTCTATGTCCTCAGCACCGCCGACATGTCCATCGTCCTCGACGTGCGTCCCGGCGGCGACTACGTCCTGCAAACCAGCGGCCCCGGCCGTAACACCGACGAAATCCGCGGCTCCTGGCGCGAAGAAACCGGTCCGGCACTGTCGGTGTCGTTTTCCGGCATCGTCTGGCGCGGCACCGAGCCCGAAGCCGGGAATGCCGTCTGGGCGGCCACCATCGACAGCGACTCCCAGATCTGCCTCGACCGCGACGGCCAGAACTGCTTCTTCCGCAACGACTTTTCCTGAGCCGGTCCGCGCCAGCCCGCGCGCCGCCCATCGGGCAGAGTCAACATTGGCAAGCTTGCCACGCTTCCCGCGATACCCCGCCTTCTAGTGTGGTCACTCAGTCATGTAACGGTGCGTCCGTCAACGGCCTGTGCTAAACTTTCACGGTTTAAGCAGCGCCGCATGAGCGGTTGTTGCCGCAGAAGCTGCGGCGACGTGCGATTCAAGCACACCGGCTGCATACATTTACCGCCGTCCTGTCGGCACCGTTTTTATGCCCTTGTCTTCTCCCGCTTCGCGCCAGCTCCGGCACACGCGCGCCATTACCGTCGAAGCGTATGCGCGCGACGATGGTCTGTGGGATCTTGACGCGCGTATCCGCGACGTCAAGGAACAAGACATCGTGCTCGCCTCCGGCACGCGTCCCGCCGGCACCGCCGTGCACGACCTGCGCCTGCGAGTCACCATCAACCGCGACCTCGAGATCGTCGACGCCGAAGCCGCGTCCGACTCGGTGCCGTACCCCGGCTACTGCGATACCATCGGTCCCGCTTATAAAAAGCTGATCGGCATGTCGCTGGCCAAGCATTTCCGGCTGCACCTGAAAGACCGCCTTTCCGGCGTGCTCGGCTGCACCCACCTGACTGAACTGGCGCAGGTCTTGCCCACAGCGGCAATCCAGGCCTTCGCCGATGATGCGTTCGAGACGCGCAATGCCGCCAACGACGGCGACGCTGAGCGTCCTTACGAAATCGACCGCTGCCACGCGTTGCGCGCCGATGGACCCGCTGTGGCACAGTATTACCCTCGCTGGGCGATCAAGGCCGTACCGGAGTAGACTTCGCTGTCGAAGTTTTCCACGAAGTTTCTAATTAACTATCCAAATCAGTAACAGAGAAGAAGGGAAGCCAGCATGAAAATCCATGAGTATCAGGGCAAAGAAATCCTCCGGAAGTTCGGGGTGACGGTACCGCGCGGCATTCCGTGCATGTCGGTGGAAGAAGCCGTCAAGGCAGCTGAAGAGCTGGGCGGCCCGGTCTGGGTCGTCAAGGCCCAGATCCATGCTGGCGGCCGTGGCAAAGGCGGCGGCGTGAAGGTTGCCAAGTCGCTGGAACAGGTCAAGGAATACGCAGAGCAGATCATGGGCATGCAGTTGGTCACGCACCAGACCGGCCCGGAAGGCCAGAAAGTGCGCCGCCTGCTGATCGAAGAAGGCGCCGACATCAAGAAGGAACTGTACGTCTCGATGGTCACCGACCGCGTGACCCAGAAGGTCGTGCTGATGGCCTCGTCGGAAGGCGGCATGGACATCGAAGAAGTCGCCCACAGCAACCCTGAAAAAATCCACTCGATCGCGATCGACCCATCGGTCGGCCTGACCGACGCCGAAGCGGACGACATCTCGACCAAGATCGGCATCCCTGCCGAATCGCTGGCCGAAGCCCGCCAGAACCTGAAAGGCCTGTACCAGGCTTACTGGGAAACCGACTCGTCGCTGGCCGAAATCAACCCGCTGATCCTGACCGGTTCGGGCAAGGTCATCGCCCTGGACGCGAAGTTCAACTTCGACGCCAACGCCCTGTTCCGCCAGCCGGACATCATGGCTTACCGCGACCTGGACGAAGAAGATCCAGCCGAAGTCGAAGCATCGAAGTTCGACCTGGCCTACATCTCGCTGGACGGCAACATCGGTTGCCTGGTGAACGGCGCCGGCCTGGCCATGGCCACCATGGACACCATCAAGCTGTTCGGCGGCGAGCCGGCCAACTTCCTGGACGTGGGCGGCGGTGCGACGGCTGAGAAAGTCACCGAAGCATTCAAGATCATGCTGAAGAACCCAGGCCTGAAAGCCATCCTGGTCAACATCTTCGGCGGCATCATGCGTTGCGACGTCATCGCCGAAGGCGTGATCACCGCATCGAAGGCCGTATCGCTGCAAGTGCCGCTGGTCGTGCGCATGAAGGGCACCAACGAAGACCTGGGCAAGAAGATGCTGGCCGACTCCGGCCTGCCGATCATCGCCGCCGATACGATGGAAGACGCAGCCAAGGCCGTGGTCGCCGCTGCAGCTGGTAACGCCTAATTCGAAGGAATAAACAAATGTCGATCCTGATCAACAAAGATACAAAAGTCATCACCCAGGGTATCACCGGCAAGACCGGTCAGTTCCATACCCGCATGTGCCGCGACTACGCGAACGGCAAGGCTGCCTTCGTTGCTGGCGTGAACCCGAAGAAAGCCGGCGAAGACTTCGAAGGCATCCCGATCTACGCCAACGTGTCGGAAGCCAAGAACGCCACCGGCGCGACCGTTTCGGTCATCTACGTGCCGCCTGCAGGCGCCGCAGCCGCCATCTGGGAAGCCGTCGAAGCCGACCTGGACCTGGCCATCTGCATCACCGAAGGCATTCCAGTCCGTGACATGATGGCCCTGAAGGACCGCATGGCCAAGGCCGGCTCGAAGACCCTGCTGCTGGGCCCGAACTGCCCAGGCCTGATCACCCCGGACGAAATCAAGATCGGCATCATGCCTGGTCACATCCACCGCAAGGGCCGCATCGGCGTCGTTTCGCGTTCGGGCACCCTGACCTATGAAGCAGTCGGCCAGCTGACCGCACTGGGCCTGGGCCAATCGTCGGCAGTCGGTATCGGCGGCGACCCGATCAACGGCCTGAAGCACATCGACGTGATGAAGATGTTCAACGACGATCCTGATACCGACGCGGTCATCATGATCGGCGAAATCGGCGGTCCGGACGAAGCCAACGCCGCGCGTTGGGTCAAGGACAACATGAAGAAACCAGTCGTCGGCTTCATCGCCGGTGTCACCGCTCCTCCGGGCAAGCGCATGGGCCACGCCGGCGCGCTGATCTCGGGCGGCGCCGATACCGCGCAAGCCAAGCTGGACATCATGGAAGAGTGCGGCATCAAAGCCACCAAGAACCCATCGGAAATGGCTCGCCTGCTGAAGGCCATGCTGTAATACCGGACAGTTCTTGTCTCGAGAAGGGAGCCTGCGGGCTCCCTTTTTTATTGCCGGCTACAGTTGCGCTGGCATGACACGACAATTTTTGCTCACTCAGCCATTGCCTGACAGAAATTGCTTGGTGCCTGACAAAATTTGTCACCGAAAAAGCGGGCTCTGCCGTAATTTGTCAGTTTTGTTTCAGAGAAACTAATGATTTTGTGGGGAAATGACCTGGCACGGCGCTTGCAATAGGTAGAGCGTGGCACCAAGCAAAGCATGACCAACCGAATTCCCTGACACCTTCTTAGAAAGACCTACCATGAAACAAATGAAAATCGTCAAGAAAGCACAAGCCGGCTTCACCCTGATCGAACTGATGATCGTTGTCGCGATTATCGGTATCCTGGCTGCTGTTGCTATCCCTGCATACCAGAACTACATCGCCAAGTCGAAGGCAGCTGCTGCCTACGCCGATATCAGCGGCGGCAAGACCGGCTACGAAATGGCTGTTGTCGAAGGCACCGCTGGTCTGGACGCCGATGGCTACCGTGAAAAGGCTGGCCTGGCTGAATCGACCGGCAACTGCAGCGAAATCACCGCTGCTGCTCCAGGCGCTGACACTGCAGTCCTGACCTGCGAAATCGCAAACCCAGGCCGTCTGGCTGCTACCGGCGCAACCCCGACGATCGCTCTGCACCGTACCGCCGAAGGTACCTACCACTGCGTCGCTACCGGTTTCGCTGATGCAGAATTCCGCCCAGCCGGCTGCACCGAAGGCACCACCGCACCTGCAAACGGCGGCTAATTCAGTTGATGTATAAAAAAAGCCGCCCTCGGGCGGCTTTTTTCATTGACGCCGCCCGCTGAAGCCTGCAGCGTCATCGTCGTTTCAACATTCACACGATCTTCTGCCGATCCGCCAGCAACGCCTCGTACGTCATGTTCTGCAACAGCGTGTAATGCACCGGATCGAGCGCGATGAATTGCAGTCCATACGTAAACAGCTCGGCTTCTCCCACCTGCACCACGTTCACATTCCGGATCGCCGCCTTGGTCACGACCCGCACCTCCTGGTTGTCCGGCGGCGCCTTCAGCGAAAACTGCAGCGACAGCGCTTCCTCGTCCTGCGGCAGGCGGCGCGGCGATTCGATCAGCGCACCGCTGACCGACAGATTGACGATGGTGCAGTCCTGCTGCCCTGAATGCTCTTCGCTGCCCAGTTGGGCCGGCAAATCCACCTTCACCCGCATCGCCGTGCGCAGGCTGGTGCCCTGCACGGATTTCGGGAAAGACACGTGCACATAAAAGAGGGGCCGCGCGAACACGCGCTCGACGGTACAGGCGAACGAGCACACCTTCACCCCCGAGAACACACGGATCGTCAGCCGCTCACCCTCGGTCAGCGCGATCGGCGCGCCGTTTTCCATCGGAATCTTGAAGATGATGTACTCATCCTTCACGTAACCGATGAGGCTGGAGAAATGCTGGACCGGCTTGACGCGGCGGTGCGTAATGAATTGCAGGCGCGTGCCGACCTGCAGGTTCATGGTCTCGAAATCGTAGTCTTCGGGTTTGAGTTCGTGGGCCTGGCCAACATGCATGATCGGTGTCCGGAGCGCTGACCGTCATGCCAGCAAGGACCGGTATGATACCAGTGCTTGCCGTAATGAAAAAACGTCCATTGTCACAATGGCCAAAAAAAAGCCCGCTGGGTAAGCGGGCTTGGTCAGATGCGCGGTAGAGATCAGCGCTTCAGGTAATGGTCGAGCCAGTCGATGACGGTATGGTGCCAGAGCACCGAGTTGGCAGGCTTCAGCACCCAGTGGTTCTCGTCCGGGAACATCAGGAACTTGCTCTCGATGCCTTTGCGCTGCAGCGCCGTGAAGGTCGACAACCCCTGCGCGGTCGGGATGCGGAAGTCGAGGTCGCCCTGGACCACCAGCATCGGCGTCTTCCACTTGTTCACGTGATGCACCGGGTTGAAGCGCTCATGGTTTTCCGGCACTTTGAAATAAGGGCCGCCGCTTTCCCAGTCGGTGAACCATTGTTCCTCGGTCGAATAGGCCATGCCGCGGGTATCGAACACGCCGTCGTGGTTGACGATGCACTTGAAGCCGTCCGGCCAGTTACCCTCGATCCAGTTCATCATGTAGCCGCCGTACGAGGCGCCCAGCGCGCAGCTGCGCTCGCGGTCGAGCCACGGGAACTTTTCGACGGCCGCCGCCAGGCCCTTCTGCAAATCCTCGAGCGGCTTGCCGCCCCAGTCGCCGCTGATGGCGTCGGTGAACTTCTGGCCGTAGCCGGTCGAGCCGTGGAAGTCGATGAACACGGCGGCGTAGCCGGCGCCGGCGTAGATCTGCGGGTTCCAGCGGTAACTCCAGGCATTGCCGAAGCTGCCTTGCGGGCCGCCGTGCACCAGGAAGGCGACCGGATATTTCGCGCCCGGCGTCGCATTCCACGGTTTCATCACGTAACCGTAGACGGTGTCGCCGCCTGCACCCTTGAATGAGAACTGCTCGAATTCGCCGAAGCGCACGTCGGCCAGCTTGTCTGCGTTGTTCGTGGTCAGTTGCTGCGGCTTGCCGCCTGCCAGTTTCACCGAATACAGCTGGGCCGGCGAGTTCAGAGTGGCCAGAGAATAGGCGACGGTAGTGCCGCGTACGTCGAAGCCGCCGATCGACCCCTTGTCGGTCAGCGGCGTGATCTTGCCGTTCGCGACCTCGATGCGGAACAGGCGGTGCTGGCCAATGTCTTCGGCATCCACCACGAGCGATTTGCCGTCCGCCGACCATTGCAGGCCGCCGGCCGAGCGGTCCCAGTCGGCCGCCAGCTTGCGCTTGGCGCCGCTGGCCACGTCCATCAGCATGATCTGGTAGCGGTCGGCTTCGAAGCCGGGGCGCGCCATCGCCAAATAGGCGAGGGTGCGGCCGTCCGGCGAGAACACGGCCTTGGTGTCCCAGGCCGGGTTCTCGGCAGTCAGGTTGCGCGGCGCGGCGCCGCCGGCGGCCGGCACCGAGTACAAGTCGAAGTTGGTCGACCAGGCTTCGGTCTTGCCGGCGATGCGGGCCGCGAACACGATGGTCTTGCCGTCCGGGCTGAAGCGGTATTCCTCGCGGTCGCCGAAAGGCTTCGAGGGCACGTCGCCATCGAGCGAACCCGACAGGCTGACCGGCGCACCGGTCACGACACCCTTGCCGTCCAGCGCGGCCGAGAACAGCACGGCGTTGCGGCCATCGTTCCAGGTATCCCAGTGGCGCACGAACAGGCGGTCGTAGACCTTGCCGCTGGCCTTGTTCTTGGCTTGTTCCTTCAGGCGCGCCTCCGTGCAGGCCAGGTCCGCGCAGTCGCGGAACACGGCCATGCCAAGGGCGATGCGGTCGCCGGCTGGGGAAACGCGGAAGTTGTCGACGTCCAGCGGCAGGTTCGTCACCTGCACCGGCGCGCCGCCGGCGGCCGGCTGGCGCCACACCTGCGAGCTGCCCGAACGGCTCGACAGGAAATAAACGGCGTCGCCTTTCGGCGACCATTCCGGATCGGTGCTGCTGCTCGCGTCGCTGACGAAGACGGTTGGAGCGGATTTAGCCCCGCGCAAGTCGAGCATCCACAGTTTGGTATGGCCGCGGTTCTTGTCCATGTCCGTGCTGCGCACGGTGTAGACGGCGCGGCTGGCGTCCGGCGACAGCACCGGGGCGCCGACGCGTTCCAGGGTCACCAGGTCTTCCACGGTCAGGCCGCGCGGCGCGGCAACGGCGCTGGAGGCGGCCACGGCCGCACCCAGCATCAGCAAGCGTAATGTCATTCGATCCTCTTCAACGTGTCTCGGGTGTTGTTGTGTTGCGCAGGCATGGTTGTGCCGTGGGCAAACCAGCAATTTAACACGTTTGGCAGGTGCAGCCAGGCTGCCGGCTTTCGCCGACGCCGGAAAAAATCGGTGACGGATGTCGACATGGAGGCTGCTCGATCGTCGTGCCGATAGAGGGCCGTCCTCTCCACTCCAGAACAGGGATCCGATCATGTCCACCAATACTGTCGAGCTGTACCGCATCCTGAAAGCCCCCGCCGAGCGCGTGTACCGTGCTTTCGTCACGCCGGGCGCCCTGGTCAAATGGCTGCCGCCGCACGGCTTCTTCGCGACCGTGCATGAGATCGAAAGCCGGGTCGGCGGCCGCTACCGGATGTCCTTCACCAACTTCACGACCGGGCACAGCCATGCATTCGGCGGCGAATACCTGGAGCTGGAACCGGGCAAGCGCCTGCGCTACACGGCCGAGTTCGACGATCCGCAACTGCCGGGGCGGATGCAGACGACCGTCGCGCTGCGCGAGGTCTTTTGCGGTGTCGAATTAAGGATCAGGCAGGAAGGTATTCCTGCTGCGATTCCTGTCGAATCCTGCTACCTCGGTTGGCAAGAGTCGCTCGTGTTGCTTGCCCAACTGGTCGAGGCAAACATCCCGGATTGATACGCAACGGCGATGTTGATTCACTCGCAACGTCGGAGTAATGTTGCAGCGTTGAATTAACTCAAGGTGTAGCGTGTTCTACCTTTTTCTCGCTGTCGGCATCGTCGCGATTGTCTGGGCATGCATTTATCAATACAAGGAATTGACCCGGGCCAAGCAAAAGTACGTGGAAAGCCTGGCTCAGCTTGCCCGAGATAATGGCTTTCAGAACTTGTTAAATACTTAAC
>DAMABW010000019.1:0-16684 GCA_031999925.1 Massilia sp.
AGTGATGAAGTACAAGGACATGCTCAAGAGTCATAGTCGTGACGCACTCAAGCGTCTCCCTGAAGGCGGAGAAGCAGCCGCAGCCTGATCGGCCGGCCAGCACCGTCTGAACGAGGGCGCCTTCATGGCGCCCTTTTCATTGGTATCTCCCCCTCGTCAATACCCCGCCGCCACGGGTCTTGGGTAGAATGGATGTTTTTTCGACCATTCCAGACCATGACCGACCACGTCCAGACCCGCATCGCCAACGGCACCGGCACGATCACCCTTGACCGTCCAAAGGCCCTGAATTCGCTGTCGCTGGACATGGTGCGGCGCCTGACCGAGACCCTGCTGGCCTGGCGCGACGATGCATCGGTCGATGCCGTGGTCATTACCAGCAGCAGCGAAAAAGCCCTGTGCGCGGGCGGCGACATCCGCTTCTTCCACGAGGCCGGCCATGCCACGCCGACCGGGGGCAGCGCGCTGCTGGAGGATTTCTTCACCGAAGAATACGCGCTGAACCACCTGATCCACTTCTATCCGAAACCGTATATCTCGATCATGGACGGCGTGGTGATGGGCGGCGGCATGGGCATCGCCCAGGGCGGACCCGACACCGGCCTGCGCATCGTGACCGACCGTACCAAGATGGCGATGCCGGAAGTGAACATCGGTCTGTTCCCGGACGTGGGCGGCAGCCACTTCCTGTCGCACGCACCTGGGCAGCTCGGTAACTATCTCGGCCTGACTGGCTTGACCATCGGCGCGGCCGACGCGCTGCATGTGGGGCTGGCCGACGTGTTCGTGCCGGGTGCGCAATTGAAAGCCTTGAATGCACTGATCGAAGCGACGCCGGGCGCACAGCTGGCCGACGCGATCCGCGCGTTCGGCGCCGGCTTCGCGGATCAAGCAGGGGAGAGCGAATTGCAGGCGCAACGCGCCGCGATCGATGCCCACTTTGGCGCGGCCTCGGTGGCGGCGATCATGGAATCGCTGGGCCGTGACGAAAATCCGTTCGCGCAAAAGGCGTTAAAGGCGATGCGCCAGCGCTCGCCGCTGATGATGTGCGTGACGCGCGAGATGCTGGTACGCGGCGCATCGATGAGCGTGGCCGATTGCCTGCGCATGGAACGCTCGCTGGTGCGCCGTAATTTCGAGCACGGCGAAGTGCTGGAAGGCGTGCGCGCGCTGGTGATCGACAAGGACAACGCGCCGCAGTGGAATCCCGCATCGCTCGACGACGTGACGCCGGAGATGGTGGAAGGTTTCTTCGCGCCGGTGTGGCCGGCGTGTGCGCATCCGCTGCGGCACCTGGATTAACAAGCCGGGGCAATGGACGATCTGCCGGCTCAATGGCGCGAACGCTTGCGCGACTACCGGAGCACACGCGAAACGGTCGGCTGCTCCGCCGCGCATGTTCAGCGCCTGGATGCGCGCGGTGCGCCGTCTTTGTTCCTGAAGAGCGAGCCGATCGGTCCGCTGTCAGAATTACGCGACGAAGCGGCCCGTTTGCGCTGGCTCGCCAAGACCGGCATTCCGTGCGCGCACGTGCTGGATTTCACCGAGGAGGAGGGCGTCGACTGGATGCTGCTGTCCGCGGTTCCCGGACGCGACCTGCTCTCGGCCGAGCTCGACGCTGCTGTCGCCATCGGCATCATGGCCGACGCGCTGCGGCGGCTGCACCGCCTGGACATTGAAGGCTGCTCCTTCGATCACCGCGCAAGGCGGCGCATCGACGCCGCCCGCGCACGCATGGAGGCCGGGCTGGTCGATGAGGATGACCTGGACGATGAGCACCAGGGGCTGCCAGTAGACGAATTGTTCGTGCGCTTGCAGGCGGCGCAGCCCGCGCAGGAAGACCTGGTCGTGACGCATGGTGACGCCTGTTTGCCGAACCTGATGGCCGACAATGGCGTGTTCACGGGTTTCATCGATTGCGGACGCCTCGGCGTGGCGGACCGGCACCAGGATCTGGCGCTGGCGACGCGTGATATTGCGGAGGAACTGGGAGAGGAGTGGGTACCGCCGTTCCTGGACTGCTACGGCATGGCGCCGGACGCGGGCAAGGTGGCGTTTTATCGCTTGCTGGACGAGTTTTTTTAGCGCAGGCACGGCAATGGTGGGTACAAGTACCCACCCTACGACGCTGTACGCGTTTTTCCGCTTACGACTGCTCGCGGTGGCGCAGCACCACGCGCTCGGTGTCGCCGAAGTAGGCGGCCAGGCGCTCGGCCATGTACACCGAGCGGTGCTGGCCGCCGGTACAGCCGACCGCCACCGTCAGGTAGCTGCGGTTGTCGGTCTTGAACGAAGGCAGCCATTTTTCGACAAAGGCGCGGATGTCTTCCAGCATCTCGGCGGCGCTCGGCTGGGCGTCGAGGAAGGCGATCAGCGGCGCGTCCTTGCCGGTCAGCGGGCGCAGCGAAATATCGTAATAGGGATTCGGAATCGCGCGCACGTCGAACACGAAGTCGGCATCGAGCGGCACGCCGACCTTGAAGGCGAAGGATTCGAAGAACAGGGTCAGCGGGGCATGCTTGACCTCGGCCAGCTCCTTGATCCAGGCGCGCAGCTTGTTCGCCGAGGCTTCCGAGGTATCGATCACGTGGCCGAGCTGCTCGATCGGCGCCAGGCGTTCGCGCTCTTCGGCGATGCACTCGATCAAGGTACGGCGCGAGGCCGGATTTTCGCCCGGACGCAGCTGGTGCGACAGCGGGTGGCTGCGCCGGGTTTCGGAGAAGCGCGCGACCAGCGAGTGGGTACTGGAAGTCAGGAACATGACCTTGACCTCGTGCCCTTCTTCTTTCAGCGAGCGGACGCTGTTCGGCAATTCGACCAGCGACTCGGCGCTGCGCGCATCGACCGCCACCGCCAGCTTGGCGGTGCGCTCGGCATCGACTGTTCTCACCAACTGCGGCAGCAGGGCCGGCGGCAGGTTGTCGACGCAGTAATAACCCGCGTCTTCGAGGACATTCAGGGCAACCGATTTGCCCGAGCCGGAAATGCCGGTAATGAGTACGATGTGCATGGCGCGATGATACCGCAACAGTACCGCCTTGTCGCCGCATGGCTGGCGAAATGTGGGCGTTCGGCGTACATACCCGCTTATCGCGCCAGTTAAGGTGGATTTAGTCGCCGCTCATGGCTTGTCTTTGACGTTCCATGAACTCTTGCAGGGTATCGATACCGCGCAGTTGCAGGATGGTGTTGCGCACTGCGGCTTCCAGCAGCACCGCGATGTTGCGGCCGGCCGCGACCGGAATCACGACCTTGCGGATCGGCAGCCCCAGCACCTCTTCGGTCGGGAAGTGGAAGGGCAGGCGCTCGACTTCTTCATCCAATACGCCGCGCTTGACCAGGTGCACGATGAGTTTGAGCCGCATCTTGCGGCGCACCGCGGTCTCGCCAAAGATCGCCTTGATGTCGAGCAGGCCGAGGCCGCGCACTTCCAGCAGATTCTGCAGCAGCGGCGGGCAGCGGCCTTCGATCATGTTCGGGGCGATGCGCGAGAATTCCACGGCATCGTCGGCCACCAGGCCGTGCGAACGCGAAATCAGTTCCAGGCCGAGTTCGCTCTTGCCCAGACCCGAGTCGCCGGTAATCAACACGCCCACACCGAGCACGTCCATGAAGACGCCATGCATGATCACGCGCTGCGCCAGCTTCTTGGACAAATACACGCGCAGGAAGTCGATCACCTGGGCCGCCGGCAAGGGCGTCGAAAACAGCGGGATGTTCTGCTCGTCGCAGATGGCGAGGATGTCGGGCGGGGTTTCCAGGCCCTGCGCGATGATCAGCGCCGGCGGGCCGCCGCCGATCAGTTCGCCGATCACGTGGGTGCGCGAGCTGGACTTCAGGCGATGGTAGTAGTTCAGTTCCTGGTGCCCGAACACCTGGATACGGCCGGGGTGGATCAGGTTCAGGTGGCCGACCTGGTCGGCGGCCGAAGCCACGTCGCCGGAAATCAGCCGCTCGCCGCCGGGAAAGCCGGCAAACCAGCCGAGTTGCAGGCTGTCGCGGTTATCGTCGTACAGCCTTTGGATGGTGAGCGGAGTCTGCAACATGGCGAGTAATCGAGGGGAAAAGGACCCCCTCAGTTTAACCCAGTGCCTGCAAGCTTGGTTGCCAGTTGATAATTCGTTCGTGCACGGAACGCGGGTCCGGATCGCTGGCCAGGGCGGTGCGAATTGCCTCGTCCGAGAACAGTTCCGCGATCTCGGACAGGATTTCCAGGTGCTGCTGGGTCACGTGGTCCGGAATCAGCAAGAAGAACAGCAGGCTGACCGGACGGCCGTCGGGCGACTCGAAAGGAATCGGCGAGGCCAGGCGGACAAAGGCGGCGATCGGGTTCTTCAGGCTCTTGCTGCCTTTCACGCGGCCATGCGGCACGGCCACGCCATGGCCGAGGCCGGTGGAGCCGAGGCGTTCGCGGGCGAACAGATTGTCCGTCACGGTCGAGCGCGCAATGCCGCAATTGTTTTCGAAGATCAGGCCGGCTTGCTCGAAAGCGCGTTTTTTGCTCGACACTTCGATGTCGAGCTGGACGTTTTCAAGCGAGAGAATTTTGCTAAGGTTGGTCATAACACGCTTCTGGATGGTGCAGCTCGATACAGGCAACTGCGCACAACTGCGCACGGAGCGCAGGTCAACTGCACGGGCAACTTGCGGTGCAGAATTATAGGCCGGTTTAATGGCCGTGACATTCGATTTCGCGTCGGTATCCTACCCCTGTCAGAGGATGGTTTCGACCCCTCGGCAGGCCAATCCGACAGCGCGATTTGCGCTTTCGCAAGACCTACGCAATTTCCGTAATGAAAAACCCGGTCCAGTGGGTGAAAGCGGGGCGCGGGCCCCGTTTCGCCGTCTTTTCCCCGTATCTGGGGACGATTCCTGAAAACCGCAGGGTTTCGTGTGTTGTTGTTTTTTGGTTGGTGTTTGTGGCGTCAAACGGACAGTTTTACTGACGCGCCCCACGCAGGTTATGCGGACGGCCGGTGCTGAAATTGGCACGCCAGGGGTTGATGTCGAGGCCGCCGCGCCGGGTATAGCGGGCATACACCGACAGCTTGCTCGGCTTGCACTGGCGCAGCACGTCCATGAAGATGCGCTCCACACATTGCTCGTGGAATTCGTTGTGTTCGCGGAAGCCGATCAGGTAGCGCAGCAAGCCTTCCTGGTCGATCTGCGGGCCGGCGTACTGGATCTGCACGCTGCCCCAGTCCGGCTGGCCGGTGACCAGGCAATTCGATTTCAGCAGGTGCGACACCAGGGTTTCCTCGACCGGGGCTTCATCGACATTCGCTTTCAGGAGTTCCGGTTCCGGCGAATAAGCATCGATGTCGATGTCCAGGCGGTCCAGCAACAGGCCGTCGAGCTCACCCATTTTGAGCTTGCCGAAATTCTCCGCTTCGGTGAGGGTGATGTGGACCGGGGCGCCGAAGGTGTTCGACAAATCTTCGCGCAGCAGGGCGAGCAGGGCGTCGGGACCGGCCAGGCGGGTCTGGTTGAACGAATTCAGATACAACTTGAACGACTTCGACTCGACGATGTTCGGCGAATCGGCCGGCGCGCTGATGGTAGCGATCGCCACCTGCGGCTTGCCGCGCATGTTCAGCCACGACAATTCATAGGCGTTCCAGATGTCCATGCCGAAGAAGGGCAGGGTGCCCTTGATGGCCAGTTCGTCGCGCTTTTGCTGGCGCGGGATCGGGAACAGCAGTTCCGGCGCATACTGGTTCTGGTAAGCGGAGGATTTGCCAAGTGGCGATTGATCGGGAGTATTGGTCATGATCTGGTCTCGAGGGGCCGGTGCTGCGTGCTGTTGAAGCCGCGTGGTATGACTTGCGCGAACGGATGCCGGCCCGGCGGCGGCAAAGCGGCGTATCGTACACCTTTCTGCTGATCGGTGGGCGATTCGCTTGGGCGAGGATCTGTAGTAGAAGGTGGGGCGTTGACGGGAGAATAAGGAGGAATGCGGGCGGTAATGGGGCTGTTGCCTGTGCCGTTATCGGTGTGCATGATCCGCGTGGGCTCGAGAGCCCACCCTACAGTCACCATTATCGGCGATTTCATACAAGGAACTATCACCGTTAGCGGCGAGATCATACGAAACCCGGATACGCAGCGTGTCTCGTAGGGTGGGCACTCGTGCCCACGCGGATCATGAAAAACGATAATGCAACAGGCAACAGCCCCACGTCCTCGCGCATGGGACTATGCACCCGAACATGTCATCCAACTCCATTAAAGGAACAACTTGTACACCGGATTCGCGCTCTCGTCCCAATACCGGTACCCCAGCGTCGCCAGGAACTGCCTGAACTCATCCATCTCCCCGCCCGGCACCTGCAACCCGACCAGGATCCGCCCGACGTCCCCGCCCTGGTTCCGGTAATGGAACAGCGAGATATTCCAGTTCGGCGCCATGCTGTCGAGGAAACGCATCAGCGCCCCCGGCCGCTCGGGAAACTCGAAGCGATACAGCAACTCATCCTGCGCCAGCGCGCTCTTGCCCCCGACCAGGTGGCGGATGTGCAGCTTGGCCAGTTCGTCGTGCGTCAGATCCAGCGTACGGAAATCGTGCTGCTCGAAGGTGCGCGCCAGCAGCGAGGATTCGCCGCGGCTACCTACCTGTACGCCCACGAACACATGCGCCTGGCGCTCGTCGCTGATGCGGTAGGTAAATTCCGTCACGTTGCGCGGGCCGACCAGCGAACAGAAACGGCGGAAGCTGCCGCGCTGCTCGGGAATCGTCACCGCGAACACCGCTTCGCGCGCCTCGCCCACCTCGGCACGCTCGGCCACGAAGCGCAGGCGGTCGAAGTTCATGTTGGCGCCGCAGGCCACCGCCACCAGGGTTTCGTTCTTCACCGGCTGGCGCGCCATCTGCGAGCGCTCCACATAGGCCTTGGCGCCCGCCACCGCCAGCGCACCGGCCGGCTCCAGGATGCTGCGCGTGTCCTGGAACACGTCCTGGATCGCCGCGCAAATCGCATCGGTATCGACCAGAATGATCTCGTCCACCACCTCCTTGGCCACGCGGAAGGTTTCCTCGCCCACCAGGCGCACCGCGGTGCCGTCCGAGAACAGGCCGACATCCGGCAGGGTCACGCGCTCGCCCGCCTTCAGGCTGCGCGCCATCGCATCCGAATCGATGGTCTGCACGCCGATGATCTTGATGTCAGGCCGCACCGCTTTCACGTACGAACCGATGCCCGAGATCAGCCCGCCGCCGCCGATGGCGACAAAGATCGCGTGGATCGGCCCTGAGTGCTGGCGCAGGATTTCCATGGCAATCGTGCCTTGGCCGGCGATCACGTCCGGATCGTCGAACGGATGGACGAAGGTCAGCTTCTGCTCGCGTTCCAGCAGCAACGCGTGCTGGTAGGCGTCGGTGTAGGAGTCGCCATGCAGCACCACCTCGACCGCCGCGCCGCCGCGCGCCTTGACCGCATCGATCTTGACTTGCGGCGTGGTGGTCGGCATCACGATCAGCGCGCGGCAGCCGAGGCGGCTTGCCGACAGGGCGACGCCCTGGGCATGGTTGCCGGCCGAGGCGCAGATCACGCCGCGCTTCAGGGCCTCGGGCGACAGGTGCGCCATCTTGTTATAGGCGCCGCGCAGCTTGAAGCTGAACACGCTCTGCATGTCTTCGCGCTTGAAATAGATGCGGTTGCCGAAGCGCTGCGACAGGGTCGGTGCGAGTTCGAGCGGGGTTTCCTGGGCCACGTCGTAGACGCGCGAGGTGAGGATTTTCTTGAGGTAATCGGTAGTCATGGTCGGGAATAGGAGATTCAAAGGCCAGTGTCCTGGTTTCCGGTGACGCGAGACTGTGTTTCCTGGTGGGTGACCGAGGCATGCAGCCGATACGACAGCGCTGGGGTGTTAGCGCGCCGTATCGTGTCGAGGGCGATAGATTTTCCTCATTATAATGGACAGCTCTAACTGTTCAATGGCCACCGATGATCGAAACCGCTGTCCTCTGGCTGCTCAAGGTTCTCGCCGCTCCCACAGTCGGGCTCACGTCGGTATTCCTCATCGCGTTCGTTTCCGCCACCCTGGTGCCGCTCGGTTCCGAGCCGGCCGTGTTCGCCGTCATCAAGGCCAATCCCGCGATGTTCTGGCCGGCGATCCTGGTGGCCACCGTCGGCAACACGCTCGGCGGCGTGCTCAATTACGGCATCGGCTACCGCGCCAAGATCGCCTTTGCCAAGGAACGCCAGAGCCGCTGGTTCGGCTGGCTGCGTCGCTTCGGCGCCAAGACCATGCTGCTGTCCTGGGTGCCCGGCATCGGCGACCCCTTGTGCACCCTGGCCGGCTGGCTGCACCTGCCGTTCTGGCCGAGCGTAATGTACATGGCCATCGGCAAATTCGGCCGGTATGTCACCATGACCGCCGCCTTGCTGTATATCCCCGACGGCTTCTGGAAAAGCGTGGGCGATCTGCTCACGAAAATCACCGGCTGACCGGCGGCGCATGCGATTCGGATGAGATTGCTCCAAGGCTAATCTTTGGTGCCAAAGCCGCTCTCGATGCAAAGGAAATTTGCATGGACAGCCTCGAATGCAAATATTCTTGCTGGCGTGGCCGGCGCGAATCGCCTCCAGCCCAGCGTTGTGCGACGCAATAAGCTAGAATGGTTGTCCTTCGGGCCAGTCCAAATCGATCCCATCCATGAACGCCCCAGCACACATCCACACGCTCCTCGCCGACAACGCGCCGGCCCGCCTGCGCGAAATCCCCTATAACTACACCTCGTTCTCCGACCGCGAGATCGTGATCCGCCTGCTGGGCGAATCCTGCTGGCAGCTGCTCGACGAGCTGCGCGGCGCCCGCCAGACCGGCCGCTCCGCGCGCATGCTGTACGAGGTGCTGGGCGATATCTGGGTGGTGCGCCGCAATCCGTATTTGCAGGACGACTTGCTGGACAACCCGAAGCGACGCCAGAAACTGATCGACGCCTTGCACCACCGCCTCGCCGAAGTCGATAAACGCCGCATCACCGTGGACGCCAGCGAAGGCGACGCCGGTTCCAGTGCAGATTCGGCCGCCAGCCGCAGCGCCGCCGTCGAACAACTGCTGCAGGCCGCGCGCAAGGCCGTCGACGACTTCGGCCGCGAATTCCGCGACATGTACGACCTGAGGAAGCGCGCCCGCGCCGTACTCGGCGCCTACACCGACAGGCGCAACATCCGCTTCGACGGCATGCACCGCGTCTCGCACGTCACCGACGCCACCGACTGGCGCGTCGAATATCCCTTCCTGGTGCTGGTGCCCGACAGCGAAGAGGAAATGGCCGGCCTGGTCAAAGGCTGTATCGAACTCGGACTGACCATCATCCCGCGCGGCGGCGGCACCGGCTACACCGGCGGCGCGATTCCCTTGAGCCCGATGTCGGCCGTGATCAACACCGAAAAGCTGATCGCCCTGGGCGAAGTCGAGATGACGCGCCTGCCCGGCCTGGACCGCGACTACGCGACCATCTACACCGGCGCCGGCGTGGTCACCCAGCGCGTGTCGCAGGCCGCCGAAAAGGCCGGCTTCGTGTTCGCGGTCGACCCGACCTCGGCCCACGCCTCCTGCATCGGCGGCAACATCGCCATGAACGCTGGCGGCAAGAAGGCCGTCCTGTGGGGCACGGCGCTCGATAACCTGGCGTCCTGGCGCATGGTCGACCCGAACGGCGACTGGCTCGAAGTCACGCGCATCGACCACAACCTCGGCAAGATCCACGACGCGCCGACCGCCGTGTTCAAGCTCGAATGGACGCATCCGTCCACCAAAGGCGCGCCGAAGGGCGAACCCTTCCGCACCGAGACGCTCACCATCGAAGGCCGCAAGTTCCGCAAGGAGGGCCTGGGCAAGGACGTCACCGACAAGTTCCTGGCCGGCCTGCCGGGCGTGCAGAAAGAGGGCACCGATGGCCTGATCACGTCGGGCCGCTGGATACTGCACAAGATGCCGAAGTTCACGCGAACCGTAGCGCTGGAATTCTTCGGCCAGGCGCGCGATGCGATCCCGTCGATCGTCGAAATCAAGGATTACCTCGACAGCCTGCCGAAAAGCGGCAAGCCTGAATTCGAGACGCTGCGTCTCGCCGGCCTCGAACACCTCGATGAACGCTACCTGCGCGCGGTCGGCTACGCCACCAAATCGAAGCGCGGCACGCTGCCGAAGATGGCGTTGTTCGGCGACATCGTCGGCGACGACGAAAACGCGGTGGCCATGGCCGCCTCCGAAGTCGTGCGCATCGCGAACACCCGCGTCGGCGAAGGCTTCGTCGCCGTCAGCCCGGAAGCGCGCAAGAAATTCTGGCTCGACCGCGCGCGCACCGCGGCGATCGCCCGCCACACCAACGCCTTCAAGATCAACGAAGACGTGGTGATCCCCTTGAACCGCATGGGCGAATACACCGACGGCATCGAGCGTATCAACGTCGAGCTGTCGATCAAGAACAAGCTGCAGCTGGCCGAACAGCTGCACACCTATCTCTCGGGCGGCAACCTGCCGCTCGAAAAAAGCGACGACGCTACTGGCGACACGGTGGCGCACGACGAGATCATGGGCGACCGCCCGCAGCAGGCCGTGGCGCTGGTGGAGCAGGTCGGCGTGCGCTGGGCCTTCATCCTGGCGAACCTGGACCAGCCGCTGCGCGCGGTGCACGCCAAGCTCGACGAACTCGGGCTGGGCCACCTGTCCGCCGGTTTCGACAGCCGCATCGGCCGCCACCCGGATACGACCCTGTTCGACGTGGTCCAGGACCATACCCTACGCATCTCCTGGAAGCAGGACCTGCGCGCGCCGCTGCGCCAGATCTTCAACGGCGCCGCGTATAAATGCATCCTCGACGAGACCGTCGCCATCCACAAGCGGGTATTGCGTTCGCGCGTCTTCGTGGCCTTGCACATGCACGCCGGCGACGGCAACGTGCACACGAATCTGCCGGTGAACTCGGACGATTACGCCATGCTGCAGGATGCGCATAAAGCGGTCGAGCGCATCATGAAGCTGGCGCGTTCGCTGGACGGCGTGATCTCCGGCGAACACGGCATCGGCATCACCAAGCTCGAATTCCTCACCGACGAAGAAATCCGTGAATTCCGCGATTACAAGCAGCGCGTCGACCCGGAAGGCCGCTTCAACAAGGGTAAACTCCTGAACACCACGGCGGTGGCGGCCGATCTCACCAACGCCTACACGCCGTCGTTCGGCCTGATGGGCCACGAGTCGCTGATCATGCAGCAGAGCGACATCGGCGAGATCGCCAACTCCATCAAGGACTGCCTGCGCTGCGGGAAGTGCAAACCTGTCTGCACGACGCACGTGCCGCAATCGAATCTGCTGTATTCGCCGCGCGACAAGATCCTGGCGACGTCGGCCCTGATCGAAGCCTTCCTCTACGAAGAGCAGACCCGGCGCGGCGTGTCGATCCGCCACTGGGAAGAGTTCGAGGACGTGTCCGACCACTGCACCGTGTGCCACAAGTGCGTCACGCCGTGCCCGGTGAACATCGACTTCGGCGACGTATCGATGAACATGCGTAACCTGCTGCGCAAGATGGACAAGCGCAGCTTCAAGCCGGCCAACCGCGCGGCCATGTTCTTCCTGAACGCGACCGACCCGACGACGATTAACGCCACGCGCCAGGCGATGGTCGGCTTCGGCTTCAAGGCCCAACGCCTTGGCAACAAGCTGCTGCGCGGATTCGCCAAGGACCAGGTGAAGGCACCGCCGCCGACCACCGGCAAGGCGCCGGTACGCGAGCAGGTGATCCACTTCATCAACAAGAAAATGCCGGGCAACCTGCCGAAGAAGACCGCACGCGCACTGCTCGACATCGAGGACGACAAGGTCATCCCGATCATCCGCAACCCGAAGGCGACGAATGCCGACACCGAGGCCGTGTTCTACTTCCCCGGCTGCGGTTCCGAGCGTTTGTTCTCGCAGGTCGGTTTGGCGACCCAGGCGATGCTGTGGGAAGTCGGCGTGCAGACCGTGCTGCCGCCGGGTTACCTGTGCTGCGGCTATCCGCAGCGCGGCGCCGGCCAATACGACAAGGCCGACAAGATGATGACCGATAACCGCGTGCTGTTCCACCGCATGGCGAACACGCTGAACTACCTCGACATCAAGACCGTGCTGGTCTCCTGCGGCACCTGCTACGACCAGCTCGCGACCTACGAGTTCGAGAAGATCTTCCCCGGCTGCCGCATCATGGACATCCACGAATACCTGCTGGAGAAGGGCGTCAAGCTCGAAGGCGTGAACGGCGTGCGCTACATGTACCACGACCCTTGCCACACGCCGATGAAGATGCAGGACTCGGTGAAGACCGTGAACGCGCTGGTGCAGACCGTGGACAACGTGAAGATCGAGAAGAACGACCGCTGCTGCGGCGAGTCCGGCACCTTTGCGATTACCCGCCCCGACATCGCCACGCAAGTGCGCTACCGCAAGGAGAACGAGATCCAGAAGGGCGCCGCCAAACTGCGCGAAGACGGTTTCGAGGGCGAAGTCAAAGTGCTGACCAGTTGCCCGTCCTGCCTGCAAGGCCTGTCGCGCTACAACGCCGATGCCGGCACCAGCGCCGACTACATCGTGGTCGAGATCGCCAAGCACCTGCTGGGCGATAACTGGCTGCCGGACTACGTGGCACGTGCCAACAACGGCGGTATCGAAAGGGTATTGGTATGACGAGTAGTCCCATCCGCGAGCCGGGCTGCGAACTGTGCGACCTGGCCGCCTTCACGCCCGTGTATGCCGACAGCAAGCTGTCGGTGATCATCGTCGACGACGCCAACTATCCCGGCTTTTGCCGCGTGATCTGGCGCGACCACGTGCGCGAGATGAGCGACCTGGCGCGCGACGATCGCCTGCTGCTGAACGAAGCCGTGTACGAGGTCGAACAGGCCGTGCGCGAAGTGATGGCGCCGGTCAAGGTCAACGTGGCCAGCCTGGGCAACGTGGTGCCGCACCTGCACTGGCACGTCATCCCGCGTTACACTGACGATGCGCATTTCCCCGCGCCCGTGTGGGCCGCGGCCGTGCGCCAGACCGAACAAGACACGCTCGCCGCACGCCGCGCGCTGCTGCCCGGGCTCGCCGACGCGATTGCGCGGCGCATGAACCAACAAGGATGAACACAGCAATGCCACAACCAACCGACCTGGCCGTTCGCCAGAAATCCCGCATTCTCGAGATCGCATTCGACGACGGCAAGACCTTCTCGATTCCCTTCGAGCTGATGCGCGTGTATTCGCCCTCGGCCGAAGTGATGGGCCACGGCCCGGGCCAGGAAACCCTGCAAGTGGGCAAACGCGAAGTGAGCGTGACGGGCGTGGAGCCGGTCGGCAACTACGCCATCAAGCCGCTGTTCGACGACGGCCACGGCAGCGGGATCTTCACCTGGGCGTATTTGTACAAGCTGGGCAGCGAGCAGGACGCGCTGTGGGCAGACTACATGGGGCGCCTGCATGCCGCCGGTTTTGAAGGCGACAGCGGCCGCGAGCCGGGCAAGGTATTGCCGGGTGCGAAGGTGCGCAGTGGGTGTGGGCACAACCACTGATTTGATATCGGGTCACGCAGCCTTTGCTCGGACTCGTGCTTTAACCGTACGGTGGGCACCCCGTGCCCACGCGGTTACGTGCTGATCCATCGTCCGCTGCCAGGATAACTCGCTCCGCGGCGTATCGATGTATGGCGGCGCTAACAAGACGCTCTTCAACCGCTAACGGTATGTATCGCTCGCGTCAAAACATGATTTGCCATTGATCATGCTTCCGCGTGGGCACGGGGTGCCCACCCTACCGTCGAAGCCGTCGCGATAAAAACGCCAGCGGACAATCAAGCGCCCCAAAGAAAAAAGCCAGCTCGCGCTGGCTTTTTTCTTATTCACGACACCGGCCAAGGCCGGCATGCGCAAATTACTGAGGCTGGATGTTGGCAGCCTGCTTGCCCTTCGGACCAGTGGTGATCTCGAAAGTCACGCGCTGGTTTTCGGCCAGCGATTTGAAGCCTTGTGCGTTGATCGCCGAGAAGTGCGCGAACACGTCTTCACCGCCGCCGTCAGGCGTGATGAAACCAAAACCTTTTGCATCGTTGAACCATTTAACGGTACCGCTCGTCATTTTGTTACTCCCCTAAAGTTATTAGTTGTTATGCCTTGCTTGTACTACTCGGTGTGAACGGATGACGTTTAGCGCCGGACTCAACAAAGCAGATTTATTATAGGGATAGATTTGCTTTCGTGAAGCACAATTTGCACATCTTTTATTGCCGAGTTGGGCTGTAACGACATTCCGCCACAACATAAATCCACAAAGCAATAAATTCACAGGCTCATTGTTTCCTTCAACTGAGCAGCATTGCGCCGCGATATCTCCAGTTTCTTGCCGTTATCAAGTGTCAGCAGATAACCGGCGCCCATTGCTTCCTCTATCGATGCGATCACGTGTCAAACGAACGGCTAACGCCGCTGTGCCGCCACATCATCGACGCAACAGGCGGATGAGATACCAGAGATTCGCGACGAGGAAGGGAGCGAAGCAAAAGAGCAGGGTAAGCGGGCGTTCGCGCAGCATGGCGAACTGGATTGCCGTTTTCCCGAGCAGGCCGGGGTCGCGGTGTAGGAAAAACGGCAGCGCCACCACGGCCGCGAACAAGTAGTGAGCGGCAAACAGCGCCAGGCCGATGCGCCGCTTTCCCGCCACGGCCACGTAGACGTAGGCGACATACATGGCGATGCCGAACGGCACCGTCAGGTGCAGCGTGAACAGCGCATAACTGAAGAACACCGCCATCAGGAGCTCGTTGCCGATGTTGTAGTGGCCTGCGGAGCGGGTGGCTGCCGGGATCGCCACCACCGCGACAGTCAGGCAGACCGCGAACAGCGGACCGGCAACGAGGCCGATCGCGATGGCGCGGACGTGCCTGTCCCGAGACGGCTGGCTCATGCCGCACTTGGCTCCCGCCTTCCGGTCATTGTTTCCCCTTGCTTGCCGGGTCCTTCGGCCAGGTGCAGTCTATCTCTTCAAAGACGGTGGCCAGTTCCGAGCGGTACTTCGCGGCCATTTTGTCGAAATGGCCGGGCTCGAGATTCTTCAAACCAGGATCGAGGTGCATGAGTTCGGTGCAAAGGGCTTCAGCCGACCATTTTCGCCGCTCCAGGCAGACCCTTGCCTTCTCGATCTGGTCGACGAAGATAGCTTCCTTTAGGAAGCCGCTCGCCATCTGCGTATTCCTCAACTCGGGATACTGGGCCGCGCAGGCCAGGGCAACCGGCAGTATCCACAAATCGCCATCGCCCGCAGTCATGGCGGGCATCGCGACGGATGCGGCAAGAACGGCAACCACGATTTTCTGCTTGTGCATGGAAGGTCTCCAGGCTTCACGACGGGCTTCACGAGCGGGCGTCATTTCGCGTCCTTGCCGGTGATGGTATAGCCGCCGTCCAGGTAAGGTGTGAAGATGGCGGGGTCGAGCGGCAGGTCGAACCGGGCTTCCGTCGCGACCAGGATTTCCTTGGCGAACTCGACATACAAGGACATGCCCCTGGCTGCGTTGACGGTCGGCACAAAGCTGCCGGCCCAGCTGATGCAGCCGCGCGTACCGGCCATGGGCTCGATCATCTGGCAGTCGACGCCGGCGATGGTGCGGCGCGGCCCCGCCATCGGCTTGTCGGCGCCGGGCAACTGGCGCAGGGCAGCGATCTGCCTGGCCATGCGCGGATCGGCTGCCAGGGGTGCCAGGCTTGCTTGCAGGCTGGGGGCATCGCCCGGCGGTGGCCTGGAAGGCGCATCGGCATGGCCGCTGGCGTCGCACACGCCCTTTGCGGTCTTGCGCTTGAGGTCGATCAGGCAAGTGCCCTTGCTGGAGCGCAGCTTGGCGTTCAGCGAGATGCCCTCGAGCAGGCTGCAGTCCTCGGCCATCGTCGCATGGTAGTTCAGGGTGTAGGTAATCGTCCGGTTCGGCCCGGCGTACTCGTAAGTGTGCGAGCGCCGCGGCTGGTCGGGGAGGGTGGGCGGCGGATTCGCGGGCCGCCCCAGGCGCCGGTTGCCTTCCACGCACATCGGTATCAGTTCCCGCAGCTGGCGCACCGTCACCTGCGTGACCGGGCTGGCCTGGAAGTCGTCCTTCAGGTGAACGTAATGGACGAGCACGGGCTTGGCGACGGGCCCGAGGCGCTGGTGGGGCGCGGTTTTCGCATCGGCCTCGGCCTGGCGTTCGAGCGTGGTGCCGGCCTGGCAAGGCAGCGCGGCCAATGCCAGTGTCAATGCGACGGCGTGGCGGCGGCGGGGCGTCACCTCGGCTCCGCCGTGATCGTGAAACCGCCGTTCGCATAAGGCGTGAAGATGGCAGGATCGACCCCCATGTCCAGTTTCGCCTCGACAGCCGTCGTGCCAAGCGGACCCCAGTGGCCCTGCAGCGACACACCTTCGATGCCGACGGTCGGGATGAAGCTGCCGGCCCGGGTGATGCAGCCCGAGGTGGAGGCCATCGCGTTCACGACTTCGCATTCGAGGCCGGCGATGGTCAGTTTCGCGCCGCCGGCAGGGACGTTGGCAGCCAGGCGGCGCAGGACAGCCATCTGCTTGGCCATGCGCGGATCGGCCTCGAGTGCGGCGCGGGTCTTTTCCTGCTGCTCGCGGCCAGGGGCGAGCGGTGGGCGCACGGCATCGGCATGGCCCTTGCTGTCGCACACGCC